>JAEUJR010000847.1 GCA_016793585.1 Archangium sp. | reverse complement strand
GAGAGCATCATCTGGTGACGTGATGAGGTTCGCGGCGGTCGCGGCGCTGCTGGTGCTCTCGTGCAATCGCGACGTCCGGCCAGCGCCTCCGAGCGGGCCGGCGACCGAAGCGACGCTGTTCTTCACCTCCGAGCTCGAGGGCTACCTCGGGCCGTGCGGCTGCTCCGAGAACATGCGTGGCGGCATCGATCGCGCGGCGTTTCAGCTGGCCGAGGCGCGCAAGAGCGGCAAGCCGGTGCTGCTGATCGACACCGGCGACACCCTGTTCGGCACGCCCACCATCGCTGAAGAAGCGGTCGCGCAGCAGGAGCGCAAGGCGAAGACGCTCGCACAGGCGATGACGTTGATGGGCCTGGCCGCCAAAGTGAACGGCCCGCTCGACGACGCGCGCGGCGCCGAGTTCCGCAAGTCGCTCGCCCTGCCCGAGCTGCCGTCAGACACGCTGAAGTCGTTCGAGCTCGCAGGGCACCGCGTGGTGGTGATCAGCTCGGCGAAAGGCGACACCCTGTTCACGCTCGCCGCCCAGGCCCGCGCTGCAAAGGCCAGCGTGATCGTCGGGCTCTTCGAGGGGCCGGTCGACGAGGCCCTGCGCTTCACACAGCGTGACGGCCTCGAGCTCGACCTGCTGCTGGCGACGCGGGGCCGCGACGCGCTGTCGACCGAGACGAACAGGCTCGTGATGACGCACGTGCCGGTCGTACAGCTGCAGAGCAAGGGCCGGTCGCTGCTCCGCGTCGAGCTCTTCCTGCGCGAGGGCGCGAAGGTGCAGTGGCTCAAGAGCCCGAGCGAGACGCAGCGCGAGCTCGAGGCGCTGTCGCAACGCATCGAGCTCTTGCGCGCCCAGGTGAACGACCCCTCCCTTGGCGACGAGCTGAAGGTGCTGAAGAAGGCAAAGCTCGAAGAGGTGATCGCCAGGCGTGAAGCGCTCGCGTCGGAGCAGGTGCCCGTACCGACGACTGGCAGTGCTGCCTCGGTGCGCATCGTTCCGCTCGAGACGTCGTTCGAGAAGCTGCCCGCGGCGACCGAGCTGGTGAAGGCGTACGACCGCGACGTCGGCGAAGCGAACCTCGCGTGGGCGAAACAGCACGGCGTCGAGTGCGAGACGCCCGAGCCGGGAAAGCCGTCGTACGTCGGGACCGAGATCTGCCGCGCCTGCCACCCTGCCGCATACGACGTGTGGAAGCAGACGAAGCACGCGAAGGCGCACGAAGCGCTCGTCGCCGAGGGCAAGAACAACCACCTCGACTGCGTGACGTGTCACCTGACGGGGTGGAAGGAGCGCGGTGGCGTGTGCCGGCTCGATCAGGTCGAGGGCAAGACGCACGTCGGCTGTGAGTCGTGTCACGGGCCGGGCAGCTCGCACCTGAGCCTGCCGGTGAAGACGACCATCTTCGTGCCGAAGGACGCGACGGCGTGTGTGAGCTGCCACGATCGCGAGAACTCGCCGCACTTCGATCTCGAGAAGTACCTGCCGAAGTTGATCGCTCCGGGGCATGGGCTGCCGATGCCCGTCGTCGATGCAGGTGTCGTCGAAGTGCCCGACGCCGGAGCGCCCGCGAAGCCCGTGAAGAAGCCGCGCAAGTGACGGCTGCCCTCGCCCGCGGGAAGCGATAGGAGCCCGCGCATGAACGCCGTTCCCCGGGCCAGTGGTCGTGCCTTTCTCGGGCTCATTCGCCACGTCAACGAGACGCACGGAGCCGGCGCCTTCAAGGCCGCCGCCTCGCAGCACATGCCGGCCGTCACCCAGGCCGTGCTCGGCGCTCGAATTCTCCACGCGCATTGGTACCCGTACGAGGCCTACGTCGGCGTGCTCACCGGGCTCGAGGCGGCGTTCGGCGCAGGCCGCGCCGACTACGGCCGACGGCTCGGCATGGCGTCGGGCCAGCGCGACATCAACACGGTGTTCAAGGTCTACCTGGCCATCGCCAGCACCGAACGCCTCATTCGCAGCTGCTCGAAGGTCTGGGCCAGCTACTACGAGAACGCCGGCACCATGGAGGCCATCGCCTGGGCGCCCACCAACACCGTGCTGCGCATCACCGGCTTCGAGGCGATGGCGCCGCAGCACTGCCGGCTGATGGAGGGGTGGATGATCTCGACCATGAACGCGCTCGGCGTCGACGTGAGCGACGACGCCAGCGAGAGCGCGTGCCCCTCACGAGGCGACGCGTTTCACGAGTTTCGCTGCACGTGGAAGAAGCGCTGATCAGGGCGTCGGCGCGGCGGGCGTCTCGACGAGCGGCAGCGTCACCGGCTCGGCGCCGAGGGCGTGGAAACCACCGTCGACCCGAATCTGCTCGCCCGTCGTCTTCGGCATCCAGTCGGACAACATCACGCACACCGTTCGGGCGACCGCGTCACTGGCGGCGTCGCTGCGCGCGTCCCACCCGAGCGGCGCCTGCGTGCCCCACTTGTTCTCGAGGTGCTTGAAGCCGGGAATGCCCTTCGCCGCGATGGTCGCGATGGGCCCCGCCGCGAGCGCGTTCACGCGAATGCCCTTCGGCCCGAGATCACGCGCGAGGTAGCGCACCGTCGACCCGAGCGCCGCCTTGCACACGCCCATCCAGTCGTAGAGCGGCCAGGCCTGCGTCGAGTTGTCGAAGTCGAGGGTGACGATGCTGCCGCCGTTGGTCATCAGCGGAGCCACCGCAGCCGAGAGCTCCTTCAGCGAGAAGGTCGACACCCGAAACGCCTGCTGCACCGACTCCCACGGCGTGGTGAGGAACTTGCCGCCCAGCGCGTCTTCGGGCGCGTACGCGATCGCGTGCAGCACGCCATCGACGCGGCCCCACTTCGCCTTGAGCGTCTCGGTCAGCTTCGGAAAGTGCTCGGGGTTGGTGACGTCGAGCTCGAGCACCTCGGGAGGCGTCGACCCCAGCTTCTTCGCCGTGCGCTGCGTGAGCGACATGGGCCGCCCGAACGAGGTGAGGATCACCTCGGCGCCTTCCTTGATGGCCAGCTCGGCCACGCCGTACGCGATGGACTGGGGCGTGAGCACGCCGGTGATCAGCAGCTTCTTGTCCTTGAGGAGCATGGGGCGGCGCTTACTTCGCTCCCCCGCCCCTTCCAACGACTCAGTGCGCTCTCGCGACCTCGTCATGCAGGCGACCGCTCGACACGGCGAGGCGGTTCACCGAGAGGCCGAGGTCTCCAGTCGCGAGCGGCAGCACCATGCCGCCATTCATCTCGTCGAGGCGCCGCGCCGCAGCGAGCTCGGCGGGAGGAACCGCTCGGCCGTGCTCGCGGTACCAGGCGAGGCGATCAGCCATCTGCTCGTTCATCGACGACATGCGGTCGTACGGGTGCGCGTCAGCCGGCGGCGGGCGGTACGCAGGCGGCGCGTCGGCCGACGACGGGCCGCCTGGCGTCGGGGTCGTGCCACCGGAGGGCGCCGTGCGGCCGCCAGGCGCCGAAGGGCGCGCGGGCTCGAAGGCGTCTCCCGACAACCCGAGCGCAGCCGCCGTGCGCGGCCCCACCACGCCGTCAGGCGTGAGCCCATGCGAGCGCTGAAACGCGATGACCGCCGCGCGGGTGTCTCGACCAAACCGTCCATCGACGCCGAGGCCCGACGCGCCGTGGGCGTTCAAGCTCTCTTGAATCTGGGTGACCGGGGTTCCGCGCGCTCCGATTCGAACTGACATGGTGATCTCCGAAGAAAGAACGTCGTTCTCTTGAAGACGCGCCAGCCCCGCCCCGCGGGACACACGTTGCCGACGCGGGCCGTGCCGTGGGAGGACTGGGGCATGGGCGAGCAAGATCCCCTCGTTGGGCCCGCAGACGAGACCATTCGAGTCGTTCCCGCCTCGGGCTACCGGCTGGCGCCGACCGTGCGCCGGTTTCGTCTCATCAACGACGCCGATGGCGCCGTCTCGGAGTGCCTGCTGGGCCGCTGCCAGGTCGGCTCTCACGCGGGCGCCGAGGTGCAGCTCGCCGACGCGACGGTCTCGCGGTTTCACTGCGAGGTGTTGATCGAAGGCCAGCGCGCCCTGGTGAAGGATCTCGGCAGCACCAACGGCACCTTCATCGACGGCGTGCGCGTGAAAGAGGGCTACCTCAAACACGGCTCGGTGCTCGGCGTCGGCAACTCGAAGCTGCGGTTCGAGCTCGACTAAAAGGTGAGCGCCCTGCCCGTCAGCCAGGAGCCCACCTTCGTCACGCTCCGCGGCAACCACCCGGCGATGCGGCAGGCCTTCATGATGCTCGAGAAGGCCGCGAAGACCGACGCGACGGTGCTGCTCGAGGGAGAGACGGGCACGGGCAAGTCACGCGCGGCGCAGGCGCTGCACTCGGCGGGCGCACGAAAAGACGGGCCGTTTCTCGTCGTCGACTGCGGCGCCTTGCCGCCGTCTCTGCTCGAGGCCGAGCTCTTCGGGCACGAAAAGGGCGCGTTCACCGGGGCCACCTCGAAGCGCCTGGGCGTGTTCGAAGAGGCGAAGGGCGGCACGGTCTTTCTCGACGAGATCGGTGAATTGCCGCTCGAGCTGCAGCCACGGCTGCTGCGCGTGCTCGAAGATCGTCAGGTGCGTCGCCTCGGCCAGAACCAGTGGACGCAGGTCGACGTGCGCATCGTCGCCGCCACCCATCGCGATCTGCGCTCGAACGTGAACACCGGCACGTTCCGCTCCGACCTCTACTTCCGCCTCGCTGTCGTGCGCGTCACCCTGCCCTCGCTGCGTGAACACCCCGACGATCTGCCCGACATCGCGAAGGCGCTCTTGAAAGACCTGGGCGTCACCGAACGCTCGCACGCGGCGTTGTTCGCGCCGGCGTTCATCGCCCAGCTGCAGCAGGCGGCGTGGCCCGGCAACGTGCGAGAGCTTCGCAACCACCTCGAGCGCTGCATCGTCTTCGAGACGCCCGAGGTGCCGAGCCGAAACGACGTCGTCACCAACCCGGGCGCCGGCGCCGACTTCACCCGCGGCCCGCTCGTCGATGCACGGAAGAAGGCCGTCGAGCGCTTCGAGAAGGAGTACCTCACCGCGCTGCTCGAACGGCACGGCGGCAAGGTCTCGCAGGCCGCGGTCGAGGCCGACGTCGATCGCGTCTCTCTCTATCGGCTGATGCGAAAGCACGGCCTCAAGCCAGAGTGATCAGCCCCGACGAACGCGCCCCGATGGCAGACGAAAGACGGCGCCAGCTCACGAAGAGCCAGCGCCGTCGCATGAAGAATCGCTCGTCGATCAGATCGGCTGGAAGATCTTCAGGCCGCTGCGGCCACCTTCAGCTGCGAGCGTGTTCGACTCGATGAAGTCGCTCGCCGAGCTGTGGCCGTCGCCCAGCGTCACCGCCGTGTGGCCGTAGATGGAGCCGAGGCGCGTCGAGGTGCGCTCCCACGTGAGAATGAGGCCCGGCGTGCGCAGCGCCTGCTCGAGCGACATGTTCACCTGGCGGAAGCGGTTGCGCGGCAGGTTGTTGTCGATCTGGTTGCCGTTGCCGCCGACGCTGATGCCCATGGTGCGGGCGATGGTGCGCGAGACGCCCGTCGCGCAGAGGCCCTGGCTGCGGTAGCCGCCCATCGACATCGCGACCGCGCGCGCGTTCTGGGCGAGCCGCTGCTGCGTACCCGACGCGTTGCCGGGGTTGCCCGGGTTGGTGACGCCCGGCGTGAAGTCGGAGCGGCCGTCGAAGTACTTCGAGTCGCGCGAGCCGAAGAGCTTCTCGCTCGTGTTCGGCCCCACGACGCCATCGACGCCGAGACCACGCGCACGCTGGAAGGCGACGACCGCGGCACGAGTACGCGGGCCGAAGACGCCATCGACACCGCCCGGGTTGAAGCCCGCTGCTGAGAGCCGCTGCTGAAGCCTGGTGACATCAGAACCGCGCGAGCCGACGTTGAGCATGCTGAATTGTCAGCACGCGCCGTTCTCGGTTCTCGACATGCCCTGCCAAAGCCGCTGACAGTTCGGCGGCCTTTTCGACCCGAATTTCGCGATCAGTCTCCGGCGCGGAAGGTCAACGCCACGCCCAGGGTCCAGAACGAGCCGCCCGTGCCCTTCGTGATGGGAATGGTGTTCCCCGGGAGATCTCGGTTGTTGTAGTCGAGGTAGAACTTGTCCCACTGCAGGAAGGTGCCCTTCGCGAAGAGGCCGGCGCCGAAGTAGCGGGCGAAGAAGTAGTCGGCGTTGAGGCCCCACTGCAGCACCAGGCCGTCCATGCCGCGGTTTTCGCCGCAGATGCCGTAGCCGACGCCGAACATGGTCGACACATCGAGGCCGATGGGCCGGGTCTCCTTCTTCATCCACACCAGCTCGAGGGGGTGCCAGGCCACGTAACCCGTGAGCATTCCTGCCCCGCCGCGCTGGGGAGTCGTGATGTCCCAACCGGTGGCGGTGAAGTCGGCGCCCAGCGAGGCATGCCCGAGGATGTTGTAGCCAGCCCGCAAGGAAACGGTGTGGCTGGTCACTGCGTCCGCTATGAAGACGTCTGCGTCAGCAGCGGTTGCGGGCGCCTTCATCTGACCTGCCAGGAGTGTTCGGTCGAAGGTCCAGAACCCGGGCCCGTAACTCACTGAAAACAAGAACCCGCCCTGAGAGAATTTAGGGGGATCGGCGAGCGCCACCCCTCCGGCGAGCACGCCCAGCACAAGGGCACAACGAATCATGGAGCGCCCCACCGCCTCCGAATAAAAGGACCGTCGCATGCCTTCTGTCTCCGATTCCTTCCTGACTGGCGCCAACGTCGACTTTCTCGAGGCCCAGTACGCCCGGTACCTCACCGACCCCAACTCCGTCGAACCCAGCTGGCGCGACCTCTTCACCTCTCTTGCGCGCGAGGGCAAGCCCCTCGTGATCGACGGGCTCGAGCTGCCCCGGCCGAAGCTGAACGGCCACGTCAACGGCAAGACGAACGGCGCCGTCGCTTCGAGTGCGGCAGGTCAAGCCAACGAGCTGCAGTTTCGCGTCGACCAGGTCGTCACCAGCTACCGCCTGCGCGGGCACCTCGCCGCCACGCTCGACCCGCTCGGCTTCCCCCGCCCGCCGCTCGACCACGTCGCCGACGCGGCGATGGTGGCGAACGCGCAGGTGTTCACCGACGCCGAGCTCGCGACGCAGGTCTCTCCGGGCCTCACGTTCGATGAGCAGCGCGTGACGGTGAAGCAGCTGCTCGAGCGCCTTCGCAACACGTACACGCGGCACATCGGCGTCGAGTACGCGCACATGTACAACTCGGAGCGCCGCCGCTGGCTGCTGCGCCGCATGGAGCACTCCGAGAACCGCACGAACTTCTCGGCCGAGGAGCAGCGCCGCATCTACACGAAGCTCGCCGAGGCCGAGGCCTTCGAGCACACGATTCACACCAAGTTCCAGGGCCAGAAGCGCTTCTCGGCCGAAGGTGGCGAAGCGCAGCTCGCGATGATTCAGGAGTTCCTCGAGCTCGGCGGCGACCTCGGCGTGAAGGAGGTCGTGTTCGGCATGGCCCACCGCGGCCGCTTGAACGTGCTCGCGAACATCATGGGCAAGCCGCCCGAGGAGATCTTCGCCGAGATCGCCGGCCCCGCCGACCCGTCGAAGTACTTGAACCGCGGCGACGTGAAGTACCACATGGGGTACTCGAACGATTACGCCACGGCCGCGGGCAAGCGCATTCACCTGACGATGGCGTTCAACCCGTCGCACCTCGGCTTCGTGCACCCTGTCGTCGAAGGCCGCGTGCGCGCGAAGCAGGACCGTGTGGGCGGTGGTGACGACGCGCGCCACGCGATCGTGCCCTTCGTCATTCACGGTGACGCCGCGTTCTCGGGTCAGGGCCTCATCGCCGAGACGCTCAACCTCGGCGGCATCAAGGCCTACGACACCGGCGGGACGGTGCACCTCATCATCAACAACCAGGTCGGCTACACGACCGAGGCCGAGCAGGGCCGCACGCCGCTGTACTGCACCGCGCAGGCGCAGCTGCTCGACATTCCCATCTTCCACGTCAACGGCGACGACGTCGAAGCGTGCGTGCACGTGATGCGCATCGCGGCGGAGTACCGCCAGAAGTTCCACACCGACGTCGTCATCGACCTCGTCTGCTACCGCAAGTACGGCCACAACGAAGGTGACGAGCCGCGCTTCACGCAGCCAACGATGTACTCGGTGATCGATCAGAAGCCGACTTCGCGTGCGATCTACGCGAAGGAGCTCGTCGCGCAGGGCCGCATGACCGATGGCGAGGCGAAGCAGGTCGCCGACACCACGCTCGCGAAGTTCAGCGACGCCTTCACGAAGTCGAAGAGCTCGGGCTCGACGTTGGTGAAAGACCCGAGCCACCTGCAGGGCGTGTGGCGCAAGTACAACGGCGGCTTCGACAAAGACTCACCGCAGGTGACGACGGGTCTGCCGATCGAGAAGCTCAAGACGCTGCTCGAGCCGCTCGCGCGCACGCCGGAGGGTTTCACGCTTCACCCCAACGTTCAGAAGAGCGTCATCAACGCACGACAGGAGATGCTGGCCGACAAGGCGCTCATCAACTGGGGCGCGGGAGAGATGCTCGCGTATGCGGCGCTGCTGACCGAGGGACTCAACATCCGCGTCTCGGGTCAAGACACGGAGCGCGGCACCTTCGCTCACCGGCAGGCCGTGCTGCACGATCAGAAGACCGGCAAACAGGCGTTCCCGCTGGCCTCGTTCGGCCCGGGCAAGGCGCTGGTGGTGAACAGCCCGCTCTCCGAGATGGCCTGCATGGCCTTCGAGTACGGCTACAGCCTCGACTACCCCGACGCGCTCGTGGTCTGGGAAGCGCAGTTCGGTGACTTCGCAAACAACGCGCAGGTCATGATCGACCAGTTCCTCGCGGCCAGCGAAGACAAGTGGAAGCGCATGAGCGGGCTCACCCTGCTCCTGCCCCACGGCTACGAAGGCGCCGGTCCCGAGCACTCGTCGGCACGCCTCGAGCGGTTCCTCGAGCTCGCGGCCGAAGACAACATGCAGGTCTGCTACCCGACGAGCGCCGCGCAGATCTTCCACCTGCTCCGCCGTCAGGCGCTGCGCACGATTCGCAAGCCGCTGGTGGTGATGACGCCCAAGTCGCTCCTGCGCAACGCCGACGCGGCCAGCCCCTGGAGCGAGCTGACGCAGGGCACCTTCAAGCGCCTCATCGTCGACCCGACCGTCGACATTCGCTCGCAGGCCGTCACCCGGCTCGTGCTCTGCAGCGGCAAGGTGTACTTCGACCTCGCGCAGAAGCGTGACGCGTCGAAGGACTTCAGCGTGCACCTCGCGCGGCTCGAGCAGCTCTACCCGCTGCCCGAAGAAGAGCTGCGTGCGCTGCTGAAGTCGTTCTCCTCACTCAAGGAAGTGCTCTGGGTGCAGGAGGAG
>JAEUJR010000408.1 GCA_016793585.1 Archangium sp. | reverse complement strand
GGCCGAACGCGACGCGGAACAGCCCCAGCGTGCGGGTGTCGAGCGTGCCCCAGCGCTCCTTCACGAAGCTCCACATGGCTTGGTGTCTACACGAGGTGTGCGAGGCTTGCGCCCGGCGTGAACGACTTTCCCTCGCTCGAGTTGGTGGCGCTCCCGCTCGCGGGGAACTCGACGCTCGTGCGGGGCCGGCGCTGGCCGCTGGCGCCTCGCCTCGTCATCGGCCGTGCGGGCGGCAACGATGTCACCGTCTCATCGCCCGCCATCTCGCCGCGCCACGTGCAGCTCGAGTTCCGGCACGCGCGCTGGTGGGCGCAAGACCTGGGCTCCGAGAACGGCACGCTGCACAACGGCGACTTCTTGAATGACGCCGAGCTCGTCGACGGTGACGTGCTCGAGCTGCCCGATGGCCACTGCTTCGTCGTGCACCTCGACGAGGAGCGCGAGGTCGCGAACTCCGCATTGGAGAACGCGGTGCTCGCGCAGCCCGACGACGACGCGTTGTGGAACGTGTGGGCCGACTGGCTCCTGGAGCAGGGCGCTCCGCTCGGCGCGCGCGTTCGCGGGCAAGCTGCTGCGGCACGGGGCGATGGTGACGGGGCGCCTGCTTCGAGCGTTTCCTCAGGCTCGGCTGACGCGCGGTTTCTTCGCACCATGGCGCGGCGGTTCCGCACGGGCTGGCTCGACGTCGAGTGGGCGCGCGGGCTGCCCCGTCGCGCGGTCATTCGCGCGCCCGGCCCGTTTCGACTGGCGAACGAGACGCCCGGCGCGCTGGTGGAGCGGCTGTTCGGAGAGCCCGCGTTCCGGTTTCTGCGGGCGCTCGAGATCGACCCGCTCAGCTTCGGCAGCGGCGCGCGCGTGGCCGAGGAGGTCGACGGCCTGCTCGAGGTGCTCTCGCGTGTCACGGCTCCGCCCGCGCTCGAAACCATACGCATCGGCCCCATGCTCGAGCCCGAGCCGAGCGCCGCGCACCGTGAAGCCTGGGCGCGCGTGCTGAGACAGAGCTCGCGCCTCACGACGCCCATCGAGCGCCTGTTCTTCTCGTCGGGCAACGCGTCACTCGAGGTCGTCTCGGTGCCGAAGGAAGTGCAGGTGCACCCGAAGCCGCGCTCGACCGTCGGCCTCGTGTTGGGAGAGCCCAACTTCATCGGCCAGCTCGACGAGTGCGCCGTGCAGCTCTTGGCCGACGACGAACACGAAGCCTCGCGCCTGGCGCTGCGCATCGATCGCGACAACGGCCGCTGGTTCATCGAAGACGTCGCGGGTCGAGCCGGAATCCGCGGGGCGCAGCTCAAGGTGAATGGCCGAAACACGCGGCTCGCCCACCTTCGTGACGGTGACGTGCTCGAGCCCTGCGGCGGCTTCACCCTTCGGTTTCGCCTTCGTTGACCTTGCGCTTTTGCTGCGTGGGGCAGAAAGCCGACGCAAGAAGTGCACGAGTGGCGTGCGGCTCATCAAGCTGATCCGCCACCTTGCGCGCGGCTGACCATTCGCATTGTCGAACGTGCATGAAACGAACGACCCTGGGGTTCATCGGCGGCGTGGCGCTCACTGCCGGTGCCTTCGCCCTCAGCCCGAAGGCGCAGTTCCTCGCGGGCGGTGCGATGGCGAACGCCGCCTACCGCATGCAGGACCATCTTCACGACTACGACCTCGAGCACAAAGACGCGACGCCCGAGCAGGTGTGGGCCGAGTTCAAGTCGCAGAACGAGATGGCCGCGAAGGTGCGTGAGACCTTCCCGCGAACGGCCTACCACCCGGTCGTCGCGATGCTGGTGTGCATGGACGCGCGCATC
>JAEUJR010000390.1 GCA_016793585.1 Archangium sp. | reverse complement strand
GCAGAAGGCCAGCCCCGAAGCCAAACGCCTCGTCGAAGACCTGCAACGACGGCTTGGCACGAAGGTGCGTCTGGTGGAGAAGGGGGCAGGGAAGGGTTCGCTCGAGATCGAGTACTTCAGCTACGAAGACCTCGAGCGGATCATCGGGTTGATCAAGCGATAACGCAGCACCCAGGACTGATTCGAAATGGCGCTCTTCGGAGACAAGCGGGACGGAACGCCCGCCAGAGAGGAAAAACCGGTGTCGGCCAAAGCAGGACAGCTCAACGCGCTGTTGGGGAAGGGCAGTGAGTTCGAAGGCAAGCTCACGTTCGAGGGTGAGGTCCGCATCGATGGGAAGTTCAGCGGGCAAATCGTCACCAAAGACACGCTGACCGTCGGTGAAGGCGCGAAGGTGACGGCCGACATCACGGCTGGCGTCATCATCATCAGCGGCTCGGTCGAGGGCACGATTCGCGCGCACCAGCTCGTCGAGCTGCACGCGCCGGCGCGGGTGAAGGGCGCCATCGAGACGCCCGCGATGTCGATGGAGAAGGGCGTCATCTTCGAGGGCACCACGAAGATGGAGAACCTGTCGGCCGCCAAGCCGCCTCCGCCGCCGGGCACCGCGCCTACCAAGTGATTCGCTGGGTGCCGCTCGCCGCGGTGCTCGCCTGCTCCGAACGGCCCACGACGCCGGCGGGGCTTCGGGTGCCCCTGGCAGAAGGCTGGGTCGCCACGCCGACGGCCGGTGGGCTCTCGGTGGGGCCGAAGGGCCGCGTGGTCGCGACGCTCGAGCTGCGCTCCGCCGAGGTGCCGCGCGCCATGGAGCTCGGTCGGGTCGCCACCGCCGAAGGTGCGACGGGCCTTCTGCAGGACGAAGGCGAGGGGTACTCGGCCGTGCGGTACTCGCTCGGGGGTGACCGCGACGGGTTTCTCGCGGTGAAGAAGGTCGGCGCCAGAACGGTGTGGTGTGCGTCGACCGCGCGCGCGTCGTCGGCCGACGTCGACGATGGGCTCGCGCTGTGCCGCGCTCTGTCCACCGAAGCGCCCTGATGGAACCAGTGGTCACCTGTTCGCGTCAGGGGTCTGGCGCGCCGACGCTGATCCTGAACGGGGGGCGGCGTTCGTGCCGATGCCTCGACGGGGACAGTCATGGACGTCGAAGCCGCCATTCGTGAACGGGTTCGCGAGCGCCGAATCAGGGTGCCGCCGGCGCCGAGCGCGTGTCTGCAGCTCGCGAACCTGCTGTCTCATGACGACTGGTCGGTGACCGAGCTCGACCGAATCGTGCGGTCTGACCCGGCGGTCACGGCGGTGGTGCTGCGCGCGGCGAATGGCGTCGGCGTTCGTGGGCGCGAGCCCATCACGACGATTCCGGCGGCGGTGGCGCGGCTGGGTGCGCGTGGCGTGTTGAAGCTGGCCTGGGCGAGCTCGGCCGCGAGCACCGCGACGGCCGCGGGGCCACTGCTCTCGCTGCGGCAGCGCGCGTGGCGGGAGGCGCTCGTGGCTGCGCACGTCGCGCAGTGGCTCGCGAAGCCCGGCCCGGGGCGCGTGGCGCCGTTCGACCCCGAGACGGCGTACGTGGTGGGCATGCTTCACGACATCGGCCGCATCGTGGCGTGCTCGGCGCTGGAGGACCTGTTCGCGCAGCACCCCGACGCCGACACGCGCACGGCGGCGGGGTGGTGGGCGCTCATCGAAGACCTGCATCAGGCGGCGGGTGGCGCGCTCGTCGAGGCCTGGCAGCTGCCGCACCCGCTCGCGGCCGCGGTCGCGTTTCATCATCAGGTCGGCGCGTGGGACTGGCTGCAGACGGTGAACGAGGTGGTGGCGCAGGTCGAGGGCACGCCCCACGTGACGCCCGACACGCTGGGCAGCATCGCCGCGCTCGACACCGCGACATGTCTCGACCTCGCGAAGCGGTTGCCCGAGCTGGTCGATGCGATTCGGTTGATCGACCCCGCATTGCCGCAGGTCGACGCCACGGCGTCTCCGTGGGAGCTCGACGCGGTGCACGTCTCGACTGGCGACGAGACGGCGAGCGGGGCGTTGATCAGCGTCGACGACGCGGGGCTCGTCGTGTCGCTCACCGAGCCGCTGAAGACCCGGCTGGTGGTGTTCGTGCGCGTGGCGAAGCTGCAGTTCCACGCGCAGGTCGAGGTGGCAGGTGAGTACACGAGGCTCAAACCCTGGGCACTCGACGCGGCGCAAGCGCAGGCGATGCAGGAGTGGCGGGCGGCCCTGCGGCGCGCCGCGTGAGCCGGAATTCAGTGTCTGGCCGACCCGACGTTTCATGTTCAGGTTTGGGAGGAACGCTCGCGCGCCGAATGGACCGACCGGCGCTCTCGAGTGCCTTGGGGCTGGCTGGGCGCCACCCTGGAGCGCCACCGCCCACCCGGGCGTGTACTGCTTTGACGGTCGATGGAACTCGAGGGCGCGTGCCATTTCTGCATCTCGACGCCGCAGCTCGAGGCTTCGGAGCACGACCGCCGCTTCGTCGCTCACCTCGAAGCCACCGCGAATCAGCTCCGGACGCGGTCGAGTTCGACGACGAGCGACTCGCCCTCGACGCGCGTGACCGGCACGACCAGGTTCTTCTTCGCCGCGCCGCTCTTCACGACGCCCTCGAGCGAGAAGCGCGACTCGTGACACGGGCACTGCCACTCGGAGCGCACGCCGTCGAAGTCGACCACACACCCGTTGTGCGGGCAGTTCGCGGTGACGACGATGACGGTGCCATCGGCGCGCGGCGAGAAGAGCAGGTCACGGAACGCAGGCTGCAGCCGTGCCTCGAGCACGCGGCCTTCGCCCACCGCGCGAATGTCTGCGAGCGGAATCGTGAGCACGCCGTTCGAGAGGCTCGCCTTCGACGCAGCCCACTGCGGGTGCACCGCACCGCCACGAAGAATCGCGCAGCCCGACGCGCCCAGCGCGAACGCCGAGGCGCCAACGACGAGCACATCACGGCGAGAGGTCGTCATGAGGCCGCACCATCTCACCATCGGCGGTCGGCGTGGAGTAGACGGCACCTCGACCGTGCCGATGCAGCAGCCCCTCGATGCGCTCGACAAAGCCTGTCTCGCAGCCACGCGGGCGCCGTGGTCGTCGTTCGCGCCGACGTGGAAGCTCGACCTCTCGGGAGTCATCGACCTCTCGCTCATGCAACGCGCGCTCGACGCCGCCGTCACCCGAACCCCGTGGTGCGCCGCGAGCATCGTGAACGGCGCGTGGGTCGTGCCCGAGCGGCCGCGGTTGCTCATCTCGTCAGCCGTCACCGAGCGCGCCGTGCTCGACCGGTTCATCGACGTGGCCACCGAGCCGGTGATGGAGGTGCTGCTCCTTCGCCACTCCGAGACGCGCGCGACGCTGCTCTTCCACCAACACCACGTGCTCGCCGACGGCCGCGCGTTTCTTCGGTTCCTCGGCGACTTCTTCCACGCGTGGCGAAGCCTCGAGTCGGGCGCGAGTGCCCGAACGGGCGTGGTGCTGCGTCGCAGGCAGGTCGAGGTCGTGTCGGCGAGCGGCCTCGCGCGCGCGTGGGTGTTCTTCCGCGGGGCCTTCGTGAGCCTCGGCGAGCTCGCGAGGGCGGTGCTGGCTCCCGTCGCGACGCTCCCGAGCAACGTCGGCACCGACTACTCGGGCTCGAACGCGACGCTGCACCACGACGTGCCGCTCGAGCGCCTCGAGCGCTGGAGGGCGCCACGAACGACGCTGGGCCTCTCGACGAACGACCTGCTCGCCGGAGCGCTGCTGCGCGCGCTCTCGACCTGGAGCGGCCAGACCGGCACCACGCACACGCTCTTCTTCCCCATCGACGCGCGGCCGCGCGAGGGCTTCGAGTCGTTCGCCAATCACCTCACCAACCTGCAGCTGCGCTGGCGCACCGACGCGACCACCACGCCGCTCGAGTACGCCCACCACGTTCATCGTGAGGCCGCGAAGCACCTCGACGCGAAGTGGCCGTGGCTGCGCGTGTTGTTCGACGCGTTCGTGGGTCAGGTGACGCCACTGCCCGCGATGCAGCGCGCGCTGCTCGACCAACGCCGGCTCGTCACCAACGTCTCGTTCTCGAATCTGCTGCCGCTGGGCACTCCCGACGCCGATGCCTCGGGCCGATGGAGCACCCGCCACTGCACCGTCGAGCGTCTGCGCATCACCACCCCGTGCGTTCCTCCGCAGGCCGTGAACGTGACCGTCGCGCGCTCGGGAGCCGCGGCGTGTTTCAACTTCAACTTCAAGGCCTCGGCCATCTCGGAGGCGCGCGTGGCGGCGCTCGTGAACGACTTTCAGCGCGCGCTCGACGAGCTCGACGCGGCGCTGATCAGCTCACTGCCAACGAATTCGATACGTCGCTGAGTCGGCCTCCGTCGCGGTGATCTCGACGGAGATGCCCCTGCCGCCCGCGAGCTCGACGGCCGCGTGCATCAGCCCCTGAATGTACGAGGGCGCGCCGTTGACGTCGCTGATCCACACCTCGACGTCGTTCGGCCCCAGGTCCTTCGCGGTCGAGGTCGTGTACGAGTTCGAGCTGCGAAAGTTCGCCGACATGCGGTGCAGGCCACGCCGAATGCCGATGACCCGCAGCGTGGTGAACAGCACCTTGCCCGGCAACGTCTCGTTCCACGCGCGCAACAGCTCTCCACCGAGCGTGCGCAGCTGCTGCTCCTGCGTGGCGCCTGGAGACAACGTCTCGGCTGCGAACCACAGCAGCGCCTGCCAGGTCGCCTTCGGCACGTCGCGTGGCGTCTCGGGGTCGATGCCCATCGTCTTCAGCTTCTCGATCGCGGCAGGCGTGAGCCGCCCCTTCGCGCGGAGCGTTCGCTGGAGCAGCGCCTCGACGGTGGTGCGGAAGACGATCTTCTCCGCCATGGCGCGCAGCATGACACGGCCCGCGCTTGACGCGAGCGTCGTTGCACACTTCAAGCGCAGCCCGTGACGACCCGATTGCTCTGCGTCCTCCTCGGCCTCACCGCGCTCGCCTGCCCCGCGCCGCCCGCCCCGCCGAAGCCCATCACGCTCGCGTCGAACGGCGCGCTGCTGACCTTCGCGAACGACGGCACCTTCACGCTCTCGCGCAACGACGCGGTGCTGCTGCGCTTCGACACCGCGGCCTTCCAGGTCGGCACGGTGCGAGAGCTCGACGCGACGCGCTCGTACGACCCGTACTGGCTGGTGGTGGAGGACCCGGTGCTGCAGAAGGTCGAGCCGCCCGGCTTCAAGTGGCGAACGCTCACGAAGGCCACCGTCACGCGCGTGAGCGACGGCGAAGTCACCATCGACGCGACCTTCGACCCCGACGTCACCGGCCGCCTCACGCTCACCACCGCCGCGCACGGCTTCACGGCCCGCTTCGTGCCTGCGACCGACGTTCGGCCCGTCGCGATGCTGCGCGTTCGCCCGCGCGCCAACGGCACCGAGGGCTTCTACGGGCTCGGCGAGTGGTTCGACGACGTGAACCACCGAGGAAAGATCCGCCCGATGCAGCTCGAGGCCGACCTCAGCGTCGAGAGCGCGTACACCGAGAACCACGTCGTCACGCCGTTCGTCATCGGCACCACGGGCTGGGGGCTGTTCGTCGAGACCAACCGCGCCGGCGTCTTCTCGTTCGCCCGCGGCGGAGAGGACGACCTCGTCGACTCGATGTGGGGCACGGCGGAGCAGAGCGGCGACGGCCTCACGCTGCACCTCTTCTCGGCTGATCAACCCATCGACCTGATCAAGCCCTACCTGCAGGTGAGCGGCGCCGTGCGCCTGCCGTCGACGTGGGCCTGGGGCCCGCTGCTCTGGCGCGACGAGAGCCGCGACCAGGCCGAGGTGCTCGACGACATCGCGACCCTGCGCCGGCTCGACCTCGCCACCAGCGCCATGTGGATCGACCGGCCCTACGCGACGGCGGTGAACACCTTCGACTTCGACCCGGCGCGCTACCCCGACGCGGGCGCGATGATTCAGACGGCGAACGCCGCGGGCCTTCGCGTCGCCCTCTGGCACACGCCGTACCTCGAGCCCAACGCGGGGGCGCTGCGCCAGGAGGCCGACACCAACGGCTATTTCCCCATCACCAGCGGCGTGCAGCTCAACCGCTGGAGCTCACCGCTCGACTTCACCAACCCCGCCGCCGACGCGTTCTGGCGCCGCCAGCTGCAGGCCTACCGCGCGCTCGGCATCGAGGGCTTCAAGCTCGACTTCGCGGAAGACGTCGTCGCCGGGCTCTCGGGCTCACGCGGCAACTGGACCTTCTTCGATGGCTCCACCGAGAAGACGATGCACGCGCAGTACACGCGGCTCTACCACCGCGCCTACCGCGCCACGCTCGGCGAGCTCGACGGCTTCCTCATCGCACGTGCCGGCAAGTGGGGCAGCCAGCAGACGGGGCTCGCCATCTGGCCCGGAGACATCGACGCGACGTTGACGAAGTTCGGAGAAGCCTTCACGGACCGCTCCGGCAAACGCATCGTCGGCGTCGGCGGCCTGCCTTCCGCCGTGCGCGCCGGCCAGAGCCTGTCGATGTCGGGTTTTCCCTTCTTCGGTGCCGACACCGGCGGCTATCGCCACAGCCCACCCGACAAAGAGACGTTCATGCGCTGGGTCTCGCAGTCGGCGCTCTCGACGGTGATGCAGACCGGCGACAGCTCGAGTCAGCCACCGTGGGTCTTCAACGCAGAGAACGGGCGAGATGACGAAGCGCTCGCGCACTACCGCCGCTTCGCGCGCCTGCACCTGCGGCTCTTCCCCTATGGGTGGACGTATGCGCGCTCGATGAACGAGACCGGCCGCCCGATTCAGCGGCCGTTCGGCGTCGTCTACCCCTCGCTGGGGCACCCGGCTGATCAATACCTGCTCGGAGACGACCTGCTCGTCGCGCCCGTCGAGACGAGAGGCGCGAGGCAGCGCACGCTCATTCACCCGCCCGGTGTGTGGCAGGGCTGGTTCGACGGCCTGACGCTCGCTGGCCAGGCGGGAGAGGCCGTCACGGTCGCGGCGCCGCTCGAGGCGTTGCCATTGTTCGTGAAGGAGGGCGCGCTGGTGCCGCTGCTGCGGCCCACCATCGACACGCTGGCTTGGGCGACGGACCCGGGCGTCGAGTCGTACGAGAACGACGCGGGCGACCTCTGGGTGCGCGTGGTGCCCTCGGCCACGGCGACCCAGTTCGTGGTCTTCGACGGCACCACGCTGCGCCAGCACCGCGATGGAGTGGTGACGCTGTCGTCGACCGCCGGGAGCCGCTTCACGAAGGGCGTCGTGTTCGAGCTCTACGTCGACCGCCCGTCCGCCATCGAGCGAGGCGGGGCCGCCGTGCCATTCGTCGCCGACCTGAACGCCGTCACCCTCGGCGCGAGTTGGGCCAACGGGCTGCTGCAGGTGAAGGCGCCCGTCGGCTCGACGCTCGTGCTGCGTTGATCAGTTCTGCACGCAGCGCTTGCCGCCGCCGTTCGCGATCTCTTCGCAGTTCCAGAACGTGGGGCACTCCGAGAACGAGTTGCACTGCTTGCTGCAGTAGCCGTTCACGTCGGACTGGCGCTTCACGAGGCAGGTCGAGCCCGCGCAGTCGGTGTTCTCGGAGCACGTCTCACCGACCTTCTTGAGCGACGTCGCGGTGCACTGCTTCTGGTTGCACCAGAACCCGGCAGGGCAGTCGGCGTCTTTGCCGCTCGTGCAGCTGGTGCTCTGACTCGAACCGCCACCAGTGCCGGTGTTGTTGTTGCTGCTGCCACCGCCGGTGCCGCTCAGCCCGGATGAGGAGTCGACACACGCCCCGCTGTTGCAGACCCGCGTGCCCTTGCAGTCCGAGTCCTTCGTGCACTCCGCCGCGCCGCCGCACGCGCTGAACACCATCGTCGCCACTGCCACCATCGAAACGAGCTTCGTCATGACCTGCTCCGTGTGAAAGGGAGCGAGCGCTCCCGGTTGTGCAGCGCAGACGGAGCGGCCGGGCGCAGGTCTCATTTTTCAGGTTCGACTGCGACTTCGCGAGCCACACTCGCCGCGGCAAGGGCCGGCAGTCATCGAGGTGCCGCCGCTCCTCAGGCTCGCTCTCGTCTTCGTCTCACGGGTTTCAGGTTCGACTCCGACTTCGCGAGCCACACTCGCCGCGGCAAGGGCCGGCAGTCATCGAAGTGCCGCCGCTCCTCAGGCTCGCTCTCGTCTTCGTCTCACGGGTTTCAGGTTCGACTCCGACTTCGCGAGCCACACTCGCCGCGGCAAGGGCCGGCAGTCATCGAAGTGACGCCGCTCCTCAGCCTCGCTCTCGTCTTCGTCTCACGGGTTTCAGGTTCGACTCCGACTTCGCGAGCCACACTCGCCGCGGCAAGGGCCCTCCTCACTCTCCGCGAGACTTGCGACGCCCACGTCCGTCTGCCCGCCATGACGTGCTTGCGCGCCCAGTTCGAAACCGGTCAATTGCCGCCGTGCCCGTTCCCCCTGAACTCGAGGCCCTCGCCGCGCGCGCGCAGACGGCGTTCGGCTTCTCCTGCGACGTCGGCCAGCTCGAGGCCTGGGTGAAGAGCGTGGCCACCACCACTCCAGACCGGCTCGACCCCGGCATCGTCCTCGCGTGCGCGCTCTTTCACCGCCAGCCCGAGGCGCTCTCGGCGTTCGAGCAGCAAGTCGCTCCGCGCGTGAAGGCTGCGCTCAAGAAGCTCGGCGCGGCCGACTCCGCCGTCGACGAACACCTGCAGGCCACCCGCACGCGGTTGCTCGCCGACGACCAGGGCGCGCGGCTCAAGCACTACCGTGGCGTCGGCTCCTTCGAGGCGTTCGTCATCACCACCGCCGTACGCTCCCTCACCGACGCACACCGCGGGCCTCAGCACAAAGACTCCGACGACGAGCCCCTCAGCAGGCTCCCCGCCGCCGTCGACCTCGAGCGCCAGCTCGCGCGCACGGGCCAGGCCCAGTTCTTCGCCGACGCCTTTCGTGAATCACTCGCAGCCCTGACGCCCCGGGAGCGCGCCCTGCTCAAGTTGAACCTCGTCGACGGCGCCTCCATCGACGAGCTCGCGCCGCTGTACCAGGTGAGCCGCGCGACGGTGGCGCGGTGGCTCGCGTCGGCGCGACAGGCCCTGCAACGTGGCACGCTCGAGCGCCTCTCCCGACGCACGCAGCTCGGCGGCAGCGACCTCGACGGGTTGATGGCCAGCCTCGAGAGCGGCTTCGACGTCAGCCTTCGCCGCTTCGTCGCCGAGGCCGCTCCCGAGCGTGACGAATGAACCTCGCGCACCCCGACGACTCGCAGCTCGCCGAGTTCGCGCAGGGCGACCTCACCGGCCAGCCGCTCAGCGACGTCGAAGGCCACGTCGCGCAGTGTGGCGACTGCCGCGGGCTGGTCGCGCAGCTCATCAAGGTGCTCGCGCCCGAAGAGGCACACGGCCCGCACAAGGGCCTCGTCGTCGGCCGCTACGTGGTGCTCGACGCGGTCGGCGCCGGCGCCCTCGGAGAGGTCTTCTCGGCGTGGGACTCGACGCTCGAGCGCACCGTCGCGCTCAAGTGGCTCTACCCGTCGGTCGCGGGGAAAGACCGCGACTCGCTCAGGCAACGGCTCGTCGCCGAGGCGCGCGCGCTGGCCAGGGTGCAGCACCCGAACGTCGTCTCGGTTCACGACGTGCTGGCCCACGAAGGCGCCGACGTCATCGTGATGGAGCTCGTGCAGCACGCGCGCAGTCTTCGCGTCGTGCTCGATGGAACCGGGCCGTGGCAGCGCACCGTCGCGCACTTCATCGCCGCCGCCGACGGCCTCGTCGCCGCGCACGCCGCGGGCGTCATTCACCGCGACTTCAAGCCCGACAACGTGCTGCTCGACGGCGCAGGCCGCGTCGTCGTCGTCGACTTCGGGCTCGCACGGCAGACCGACCTCGAAGCCCCCGCTGGCACGACGTCGAAGCACAGCACCGTCTCGGGAACGCCCGCGTACCTCGCGCCCGAGCGCTGGCAGGGCAGGGCGGCCGACGAGGCGAGCGACCAGTTCAGCTTCTGCGTGTCGCTGTACGAATGCCTGACGGGAAAGCTGCCGTTCCTCGCTACCGACCTCGCGGGAAGGCTCGACGACATTCGCAGGGGGCCTCTGCCCATGCCCGAGGTGAACGAGCGCGTGGTGGCGGCGCTGCGACGTGGCCTGTCGACGGAACCTTCGGCGCGCTGGCCGTCGATGGCGGCGCTGCGTGACGAGCTGCGCGCCTCGCTCGACGCCCCGAAACGGCGGCAGGTCTACGCGGTCGGCGCTGCGCTGCTCGCGCTCTCGGGCGGCATCTTCCTGCTCGGTGTGCGGCAGATTCGTACCCGCTGTGACGCGGCCGACGCGCCCGTGCGCGCGGTGTGGACGACGGCTCGACGAGCCACGGTGACGTCGGCCTTCGAGGCGACCAGGCACCCCGCGGCGACCGCGCTCGCCACCCGCGTCGTGCAGGCCGTCGACGACGCCGTGGAGTCGCTCGCCTCGACCCGGAAACGCGCGTGCGTCGCGACGACGTTCGAAGGCGACTCCGATGCGTTGCTGTCGGCGCGGCAGACGTGCGTGTCGCGCCGGCTCTCCGACATCGACGCGCTGCTGCGGGGCCTGGAAGCCGCCGACGGAAAGGCCGTGGAGCGCGCCGTGGTGGCCGTCGAGTCGCTCGCCCCCGCGAGTGATTGTCTCGAGGCGAGCTTGAGCGCGACCGACCCGATGCCATCTGGCCCCGCGCGCGCGGCGGTCGACACGGCCATCACGAGGGTCGCCACCGTTCGCGCGATGCGGCTGCTCGGCAAGACGAAGGACTCGGTCGCGCTCGCAGAGACGGTCGTCTCCGAGGCGCGCGCCGCCGGGTGGAGGCCGTTGACCAGCGACGCGCTGCTAGAGTGGGGCAGCGGGCTGGAGCGGCTCTCGAAGTACGACGACGCGCGGGCGAAGCAGGTCGAAGCGCTCGAGCTCGCGGTGACGTCGCGTGACGACAAGCAGGCCTTCGCGGCGGCGGTGGCGCTCGCGTACCTCGACGGCGTCGACCGCAAACAGACCGAGAGCGGCGGAACGTGGCTCACCCTGGGCAACGCGCTCTCGGAGCCCGCCCGCGTGCAGGGCACCACCGAAGCGATTCGCCTCGCGAACGTGCAGGCCGTGATGCTGATGCGCGCCGACAAGGCGGCCGAAGCGGCGGTGCTGCTCGCGCGGCTCGAGCAGGAGCTGACGAAGGTGGGCCAGCTCGAGACCGTCAACGGCGCGCGGCTCATCACCAACCTGAGCGCGGCGCTGCGCGAGAGCGGCAAGCCCACCGAAGGCGTCGAAGCAGCCAAACGTTCGCTCGCGCTGATGGAGAAGGTGCTCTCGCCCAACCACCCCGACGTCGCGGCGGCGGTGAACAACCTCGGCAGCGCGCTCGCCGACCTCGGGCGGCTCGACGAGGCGGCCCCCTTCTTCCAGCGCGCGGTCGAGCTGCGGGAGCGCCTCTTCGGCAAAGACGCGCTGGTGCTGGCGACGCCGCACTACAACCTCGGCGAGCTCGCCTTCCGCCGCGGCGACGGCAAGACGGCCCTCGAGGCGTACGGCCGCGCGCGCGCCATCGTCGAGAATGCCCGCGGCCCCGACGAAGACGACGTGTGGGACGCCCGCATGGGTGAAGGCCTCGCGCTCGGCCTGCTGGGGCGGCACGCAGAGGCCATCGCCGAGCTCGAGCGGGTCGTGCCCGAGCTCGAGAAGCGAAAGCTGCCGGCGTGGAACATTGCCCAGGCAAAGCTTGGCCTCGCGCAGTCGCTGCGCGCGCTGAAGAAGGACGAGCCTCGTGTGGTGTCGCTGCTCAACGACGTGAAGGCGCTGCCCGGCCCGCGTCACGACGCCCAACGCGCGAAGGCCGAAGCGCTGCTGGCCCGTTGAACTGCGACGAGGGCGCGACGACACTGCCGCACCCATGCTCGCGCTGATGATGACGGTGGTGCTGACGGCCGAAGCACCGCAGGCCGCGGTCGACGTTCGCAGCGCGATGCACACCTATTACCAGGGTGAGTTCGACGGCGGCTTCGCGTGGTCGACGTCGGGCGGCCTCTCGGTCGCCGCGGCCATTCCCATGCTGCTGAGCAACGACGCCTTCTTTCGCGGCATGGGCTGGCCGACCGGCATCATCGGGCTGGCGCAAATCGGGCTTGGCATCTCGAGCTTCTTCTCGGCGCCCGCGCGCATTCGCCGCTTCGACGCGCAGCTCGACTCGGACCCGTCGACGTTCGCGGCGACGGAACACCCACGGCTGCGCACCGTGTCCGGAGCCTTCACCGTCTTTCAGCTCGTCGAGCTCGGCATCGTCGCGGGCGGGAGCGGCGTGATGGGCGCTGGCTTCGCGCGGCGGGAAGACACGCTGGTGGGCGTGGGGCTCGGCCTCGTGGTGCAGAGCCTGTTGTTCCTCGTGCTCGACGAGGTCGCGAGCCGACGCGCAGACACCTACGTCACCGTGCTCGACGACTTCGTTCGGCTGCGCTGAGCGCATCAGAAGGTCGCGAGGGCCAGCGAGCTCTCGGGGCCCCGCTCTACCCGCTCGGCGCGACGCCGACACTCGACCAGCGCTGGAACCGCCGCTGCCGCCGCGATGGCGACGCTCCCGCCCACGAGCGCCACCACCGGCAGCGCCACGATGGCCGCGACGAACACCCCGATGATGGTGATGCCCGCCGCGAGAAAGGCCCAGGGCAGGGTTCGCCGGAAGAGCTCGGTGAAGTGCGTCGTCAGCAACGAGGCGCCCACCGCGACGCCCAACGCAAAACCAAACGGAGCCGCGATGACCGCTCCGAAGAGTCCGACGAGCAAGACGTTCCAGCCGCCGCCCGCGAGGGCGCCGATGGCCCCGCCCACCAACAACCCGAGCGCACCACTCACCGCGGCTCCGACGGCGCCGCCCAGCGGAGCCAGCACCATGCGCCCCACCAGGCTCGCTGTCGGCGTCGGCTCAGGCGCGTCGTCGAGCAGGCGTGCGGCGCGGGGTGCATCGGCTCCCGCGGGCGCCGGCACCAGCGGCGGCAGCGATGGTGAGGTGGAGGCGAGCAGGGCGACGGTCGTGAGCATGAGCATGCGAGTCGTGGTTTCACGCTCGATGCCGCTGCAAGACCGACGAGAATCAGCGAGTTGCGGCGCGCGTGTGCAGTGGGTTGCACAGCGCGCCGTGCAGCCGGCGACTCACTTGAACGCAGCGGCGTTGCGCGAGACCCACGCCTCGAACGTTCCCGCTTTGCGGCCGAGCACCTTCTCGACGTCGGGCGAGACGGCGGCCGTCATGCCGGCCTTCATCACACCGTACAGCTCGAGGAGCGCGTTCACGTAGCCCTCGGGCAGCCCCGCCTTCAGCATGCCGTCGCGCGCCGACTCGGGCGGAACGTCGACGTGCTTCACCGCGCGGCCGATGGCCTTGCCGATGATGTCGGCCTGCTCCTGCGTCGACAACGCGACAGGCCCCGACAGCGTGTAGATTTTGCCTTCGTGGCCGCTCGTCGTGAGCGCCTTCACCGCCACCGCGCCGATGTCGACCGGGTCGATGAGCGCCGACTTGCCGTCACCGACGGGGCTGTAGATGGCGCCGTCACGCTTGATGGTGTCGGCCGACATCACGCTGTTCGTCATGAAGTTGCCGGGGCGCAGAAACGTCCACGCGAGGCCCGAGGCCTCGAGCTTCTTCTCGTTGCCGCGGTGCCACTTCGCGAAGGTGATGGCCTCGTACTCGGCGCCCGCGACCGACAGCTTCACCACGTGCTTCACGCCAGCGGCCTTCGCAGCGTCGATGGCCTTCGCCTCGAGGCGCGCGCCGTCGAGCCCCGCCGTGACGAGGAACAGCTTGTCGACGCCCTTCAGCGCGTTCGCGAGCGCAGTCGCGTCGTCGAGGTCTCCTTTGAAGAGCTCGGCCTTGCCTTCGAAGGCCTTCGCCTTCTCGGGCGAACGAACGAGCAGGCGTGGCTTCTGGCCGGCGGCGATGAGCTGACGGGCGACTTCGCCGCCGATGGTTCCGGTGGCTCCAGTGACGAGAATCATGTGCGTACCCCCAACGGTGCTGCGTGGAGGCGTCGAGGTATTCGGGCCACTCCAACCCCGCAACGAGTTCAACCTCGAACTGACTGTTCCACCAGTGCGCCGGCGCGACGACTTCCCGGGCAACGAGGCAGGAGGACTCGGGCAAGATGGCGCCATGGCGAAGCGCGTCCTCATTCCCCTGCCTGACACCGACTTCGACACCACCGAGGTCGCCGTGCCGTGGAAGCTGCTCGTCGAAGCCGGGCACGAGGTCGTCTTCGCGACCGAGCGCGCGGGCATCGTGCCGGCGTGCGACCCGCTGCTGCTGACGGGCGTGTTGTTCGGCCAGCTCGGCGCCGAAGCCGAACCGAAGCAGTTCTACGAAGAGCTGACGCGCGCGCCCGAGTTCAACAAGACCATCGCGTGGGGCACCGTCGACGTGTCGGCCTACGACGCGCTGGTGCTGCCGGGTGGCCACGCGAAGGGCATGCGCCAGTACCTGGGCTCCACCGCGCTGCAGGCGAGGGTGGTCGACTTCGTGAAGACGGGAAAGCCCTTTGCGGCCATCTGTCATGGGCCCATCGTGCTCGCGCGCTCCATCGACAAGGCCACTGGCAAGAGCGTGCTGGCTGGCCGCCGCACTGCGTGTCTGCCCTCGTACATGGAGCGCACCGCCTACTGGCTCAGCGCGTGGAAGCTGGGCAGGTACTACCGAACGTATGAGGCGTACGTCGAAGAAGAGATTCGCGCGGCCGGCGCCGAGTTCGTACGCGGGCCATTCGAGCTGACGAAGCGCGGAACGAGAACCGATGACGGCCCGGCGTTCGCCGTCGTCGACGGCAACTACGTGTCGGCGCGCTGGCCGGGTGACGCGTACCTGTTCGCGAAGAAGCTGCTCGAGCTGCTCTGAGTCACACCTCAGGCATGTCGTACAGCCCGCCCGCGTTCATCACCTGGGTGTAGCCCGCGCGCTTCAACGTCTGCGTGGCGGCGGCGCTGCGGGCTCCCGACGCGCAGTAGAGAATGATGGGCTCGGTCTTCGAGAGCTCTGCCAGCCGCGTCGGCAACACCTGCACCGGAATGTTGATGGCGTTGGGGTAGGCGCCGTCCTGGAATTCGGCCGGCGTTCGAACATCGACAATCTTCGCGCCGTGTTTGATGAGTTCGACGAGGGAGTCAGCCATGGTGTGGGTCCTCAAGCGTGATGGTTCGAGCGAGGTCAGCCGACTTCGACGTCGACGCCTTCTGCAGTGAGACTCAGCCAGCCGCCGGTGAGATTCAGCACGGTTTTCAGCCCATTTTCCCGAAGCACGCGCACCGCCAGGTGGCCACGGAAACCAGTGGAGTCGAGCACCACCAGCTCGCGGTCGCGCGGCACCTCGTCGAGGCGGTCGCGCAGCTCGTCGACGGGAATCAGCAGCGCGTTGGCGAGGTGGCCTTTGCTCCACTCTCCGCGGCCGCGCACGTCGAGCACGAGCGGCGGCGTGGGCTGCGCCAGCTTCGCCTTCAGCGCGCCGGCCGTGAGGGTGGGGCTGAAGCCCGAGACGTCGTTGAGCCCGACGAAGGCCGCCATGTTGATGGGGTCGTTCGCGGTGTTGAAGGGCGGCGCGTAGGCGAGGTCGAGCTCAGAGAGGTCTTCGAGCGTCGCGCGCGCCTGCAGCGCCATCGCCAGCACGTCGAGCCGCTTGTCGACGCCCTGTTTGCCGAAGGCCTGGGCGCCGAGCAGCCGCGTCGTCTGGCGGTCGTAGACGAGCTTGAGCGAGAGCTGCTCTCCGCCGGGGAAGTACGAGGCGTGGTGCTCCTTGTGCACGGTGGCCACGCCCACGTCGAAGCCCAGCTCGCGGGCGGCGCGCTCCGACAGGCCCGTCATGCCCGCCGCGGCGTGAAACACCTTCACGATGCTGCTGCCGAGGGCGCCGCGGTACTTCATCGAGCCGCCGAGCGCGTTCGTCGCCGCGATGCGGCCCTGGCGGTTGGCCGGCCCGGCGAGGGGAATACGCACCTTCCGCCCCGAGACGCGCTGGGTGACTTCGACCATGTCTCCAGCAGTGAAGATGTGTGGGTCTGACGTGCGGAGCGTCTCGTCGACCAGCAACCCGCCCGAGGCGCCCAGCTCGAGGCCAGCCGCCTTCGCCAGCGACAGCTCGGGGCGCACGCCCACCGAGAAGAGCACCAGGTCGGCGGGCAGCCCTCTTCCGTCGCTGAGCTCGACCGTCGAAGCCGTCACGCGCTTGACGCCCACCCCGGTGAAGAGCTGCACACCGTTCGCGCGCAGCTCGCGGCCCACGAGGTTGCCGAACTCGAGGTCCATGTTCACCATGGGCGAGGGCGCGAGCTCGACGACCGACGTCGCCAGGCCACGCCGCGAGAGCGCCTCGGCCATCTCGAGGCCGATGAAGCCGCCACCCACCACCACCGCCGTCTTCGGCGCGCGCTCGGTGATGAAGGTGTGCATGCGGTCCATGTCGGGCACCGTCCACAGCCGGAAGACGTGCGGCGCGTCGACGCCGGGCAGTGCAGGCATCACCGGCGTGCCGCCCTGCGCGAGAATGAGCGCGTCGTACGGCAGCCACGCCTCGCCACCCGGCCCGCGCGCCCGCACGCGACGAGCGGCGCGGTCAATCTCGAGCGCTTCGGTCTCGAGCTGCACCTTCACGCGGTAGCGCGCGTCGAAGCCCTCGGCCGTCTGCAGGAGCAGCTTCGAGCGCTTCGTGATGTCTCCCGAGATGAAGTACGGCAGGCCGCAGTTCGCGTAGCTGACGAAGGGCCCACGCTCGAGAAGGGTGATGTCGGCGCGCTCGTCGAGGCGGCGCGCGCGGGCCGCGGCGGTCGCTCCACCTGCAACCCCACCGATGATCAACAGCCGAGGTGCGTTCATGGCCCAACAGAGCCAGCGCCGCCCGCCCAGGGTTCTCGCTCAGGGCGCGACGGGCTTGCCCTTCGTCGACAACATGTACGTCGCCGACGCGGTCGCGAGCGGGGCTGCGCCCAGGTCATGCGCGGCCACCATGCGCACGAAGGCCACGTTGCGCGTCGCCTTCACGCACTCGGCGCGCGCGTACATCGGCAGGCCCGGCGTCGACGGCCCGAGAAAGTCGATTCGCAGGTCGAGCGTCGCGATGGGCACCGGCGCCTTGAGGTGCAGATAGACGGCGGCGCCGCCCGTCGCGTCGAGCAGCGTCGTGATGACCCCGCCGTGCAGCACGCGCGTCTCGGGGTTGCCGATGAGCGCCTCGTTCCACGGCATCACCATCTCGACGAAGGTGGGCTCGAGCGACACCCGCGTCAGCTCGAGCGCCAGCGCCTTGTTGTGCGGGATGAAGTCGCGAAAACCCGCGTTCAACGCCTCGAGATCGACCGTCGAGTCAGCCACGACGCGTCGATACCAGACTTTGCGATGAGCCGAACTCCTCAACAGTCACGGCCACTTCCACCGGCGCCGCCGAAAACTGAAGCCCCACGGGAAGGGTGATGGCCCGCGGTGGAATCACTGGCTGGACCACTCCAGAGGAGCACCACATGAATCGTCTCTCGCTCATCGCCTCATGCACCGTCGCGCTCGCGTCGCTGCCGGCGTTCGCACAGCTCGGCAACAGCACCAACCCCGAGTGCCTCGACCCCTCGTGCGGTACGCCGAAAGAAGAAGGTGGCGGCTGCGGGTGTGGCTGCGGGTGCGGCTGCTCGGTGTGGGTCGCGTACACCGACGACGGCAAGACGCTCGCGTACACCGATGACGCCGACGGCGACGGCAAGGCCGACACCAGCGACAACTGCCCGTTCTCGTCGAACCGCGACCAGCTCGACGCCGACGGCGATGGCGTTGGCAACACGTGCGACAACTGCTCGGGCCTCTCGAACTTCAGCCAGCTGGACACCGACGGCGACGGCATGGGCGACACCTGCGACGCCGACCTCGACGGCGACCTCGTCGAGAACCTCGTCGACAACTGCGCCTCGATTCCCAACAAGCCGGTGAACGGCGTGCAGACGAACACCGACGGCGACGCCTTTGGAGACGTCTGCGACCTCGACATCGACGGAGACGGCTTCGACAACGCGACCGACCTCTGCCCGTTCTTCGCGTCGCCGCAGAACATCGACCTGCCGGGCAACGCGCAGTGCAAACGTGACAGCGACGGCGACAGCATCTTCGACCACCTCGACAACTGCGTGGGCGTGGCCAACCCCAACAACCAGGACACCGACCGCGACGGCATCGGCGACGTGTGCGACCTCGACCTCGACGGCGACGGCATCAACGACAAGCTCCCGGACCTCACCGCGAGCCACAAGGACAACTGCGTCGGCGTGCGCAACCGCAACCAGCTCGACGGTGACTTCGACGGTGAAGGCGACGTCTGCGACGCGAAGTTCTGTCTCGTCATCGACCCGGCGAACAAGGCCGACTGCCTCGACCCGAACGGCCCCTTCAAGGTGCACGGTGGTGGCGCGGTCACGCTGAAGCGGGGTGAGAAGTTCCGCCTGCCGCTGTTCGCCAACCGCAACGGCGCCGCCATGGAGTACGTGTGGACGGTGGTCTCGCGCCCCCGCGGCAGCACCGCCGCCATCGAGAACCCGACGGGCAGCGTCACCATGTCGCGCAACTACGCCTACGCGTACACCGACTCGAACGTGCCTTCGTTCACCAGCGATGTCGACGGCGACTACGACATTCAGCTGCAGGCGAAGCTGGCGTTCCCCGACCGCGCGTACCCCGACAAGAAGGAGTCGGTCTCGGGGCTCAAGATGACCGTCACGCCCGATGGTGGAGCCGCTTCGCCCGCCGCTTGCGCCGCGATTCCCGTCGACGCGTCGATGGCCGCGCTGGGCCTCACGCTGCTCGCCTTCGCGCGCCGCCGCAGCAGCTGACTTTTCGGGAGCCGCGCTCCCGCACAGAAATCGTCTCCCGCTGGGGAACGAGTCCATGCCGAGGCCCGGTCATCCATGGGGGATGGTCGGGCCTCGGTGTTTTCACGAGCTCCTGACACCTCGACGCGTCACCTCCGCACCGACGGCGGTTGGTTCTTCCGAGAGAGCTGGCGATGCTGGGCCGCCATGACCCGAATCGTGCCGTTGCTCGTCGCCTCCCTCTGCGCCTGCGGACCCGCCGTCGGAGAACCAGGCAGCGACGCTGGCGCGAGTGGCGGTGGTGCTTCGGGCGGCGCGAGTGGTGGCGGCGCAATCGGCGGTGGAACCATCGGCGGCGGCGGGGGAGCCGCGGGTGGTGCGAGCGCCGGTGGTGTGGCAGGCGGTGGCAGTGCTGCGGGTGGTGCGAGCGCCGGTGGTGTGGCAGGCGGTGGCAGTGCTGCGGGCGGTGCGAGCGGCGGAGGTTCGGCCGGGGGGCGGGCCGGAGGCAGTGCGGGAGGCGCCGCTTCGGTGTTGGCAGCCATCGACGCCGCGGCAGTCGGCTCGGCCTGCTACCGCTACCAATGGATGAACCGCGGTCAGATGCCGCGTGGCTTCATCAAGGGCGTGGCCCGCACGTGGGCCCGCGCGCTCTGTGAGCCGACCCGCAGCGACCTCGCCGTCGTGGCCCAGGCCCAGACGACCGACGGCGTGCACGACGCGCTCGCCTGGTACCAGACCCAGTTCGCCACCGCGGGGTTGTCGAACGCGCAGGCTGGCACCGACACCCTTCGCCACGTCTACGTGCTGCTGCTGGGGCTCGGCATGCGCGAGAGCTCGGGCGAGCACTGCGTCGGGCGCGACATGTCCGCCACCAACACCACCGCCTCGACGGCCGAAGCCGGGGCCTGGCAGACCAGCTACAACTCACACGTCTTCCACACGCAGCTCGACGTCATCATCGCGCGCTTCCTCACCGACGACGCGCACTGCCACCTCAGCACCTTCGCCGAGGGCGTCACCTGCAGCGCAGCGAACTGGCAGAACTGGGGCACCGGGCCCGGCCTCGACTTCCAGCGCAGAGAGAAGGAGTGCCCGGTGTTCGCCGCCGAGTACGCGGCCGTCATGATGCGCGTGTCGGGAGGCAGCGGCGGGCACTATGGCCCGCTGAGAACGCGCGCCGCCGAGATTCGCCCTGAGTGCGACACGATGCTGCAGCAGGTGCAGCAGCTCGTGATGGCGAACCCCTCGGTGTGCTCGGCCCTCTGAGTAGCCGTCGCCTCAGGGCGTCGTGAGCGTGCCCTTCACCGGCACGCGCTCGTCACTCTTCTTGCCGGGGCAGCGCTGGGCGTCACCCTCGACGGCGCCCGCTGGCGAGAACGTCAACGAGAGCGAGCTGCAGCCCACCTTCGGCGCTGCGGCGAGGTCGGCCTGGTCGTTCAGCTTCTTCATCTCGACGTTGATGGCGTCGAGCTCGGGCTGCACGGCCGCGAAGCAGGGGCCCATCTTCGCGGGGGGAAGCTTGCCGCACGGCTCCATCTTCTTCGTGGCCTTCTCGAGGCGCGTGTTGAGGGCCTTGCGCTCGGGAGATTCGAGCGACGCCATCGACGCCGTCAGCTGGGCCTGGCCTTCTTCGGCGGTGGCGAGGCGCGTGAGGTCGGCGCCGCTCTCGCCCAGCGACACCTGGTACTGCCAGGTGCCCACCGGCTTGCCGCCCTTCGACCATTCTCCCGGCGCTTCGGTGCTGGTGCGCCCGTTCACGAAGTCGAGCTTCACCGTGAGCTTCTCGAGGCCGGCCTCGACGACGAGCGTGTGTTTGCAGCCGAGCAAGAAGCGCCCCAACGACGCCTGCCGCCCCGAGCCCGGCTGCACGCCCGTCACCTCGAAGGGCCTGGGCAACGTGCTCGCCTTCGCCGTCAACGTCGCCGTCCACAGGCCCTTGTCGAGCTTCTCGTTCGAGATGGTGACGTCGTCGGTGGTGACGACGAAGAGGCTGCCTGCGGGCAGGTTCGTCTTCAGCTTCACCTCGACCTTCTGGCCGGGGCAGACGACGACGGTGCCGTTGCTGGCGTCACCGGGCGCCACGGCGAAGTCGAGCTCGGGCGTCGGGTACTTCGCGTCGCTCTTGAGGCCCAGCTTCTGGCGCTGCGCGGCGGCCTGCGAACGAAACTCGTTCAGCTTCTTCTCCCATGCGGTCTCCGCGAGCACCGACGACGACGCCACCACGCACAGCGCGAACAACTTCCGGTTCATGCAAGGCCTCCCCACGGGCGAACTGCAGTTCGCGAAGCACCTTGCCCTGCGACGCCGCGTCACCTCAACGTGAATCGCGGCGAAGAATCGAGCCATTCGGCCCCGTCACCCAGACCTGATGCCCCGTCGCCGTGTCGACGCCGAAGAGGCCGCGCGCCCGCTGCAGCGGCAGCTGCTCGAAGAGAAGGCCACCGTCGGCGCTGCGCACGAAGACGTACGGCCTGGGCACGCCGGGGCTCGCGACGCCGTTGGCCAGGAAGTACGCGTCGAACGTCTGCGCCGCCCAGACGTCGATGAAGTCGTCGGTGCCGTTGACGGTGGCAATCGGCACGCCGCCAGCGGGCCGCTCGTACACGAGGCCGCCGCGCCCGCCCGCAATCGACCACGAGCCACCGTCGGTCGCCACGCCCGTGACGGCGGTCAGCTCGTTCACGGTCATGGTGCGCTGCAGCGCCGAGAAGTCGGAGCTGGCCACATAGGCGCGGCGGTCTCCGACACCGTGAAGGGGAAACGACGCGCGGCGGTTGATGGCGGCGAGCGCCGCGAGGCCACCGTCGAGGGTGTAACGCACGAAGCTCTGCTGCGAGAGGCCGCCGTCGAGGTTGACGATGACGGGCTGGCCGGTCGGGAACGGCTCGGTGAGGAAGTAGGTGGGCCCACCGGGGAAGCCGGTCACCCAGGTCCACCGCTCCGAGGCGAAGCCGGTGTCGATGTCGGCCCATTCGGTCGCGGGCCACCGCCGGTTCGCCACGCGTGCATAGAAGCCGACGCCCGAGCCGGCGTCGGGCTTGAAGCCCACCGCCCAGGCCTCGTTCTCGTTGACGAAGTGACACTTCGTCCAGTCGTAGGCGCTGGTGGCGGCGGGGCCGCTGCCGAACGACCACCGCCCCGCGATGCGCTCGGCGAAGCGGTTGGCGCTCGTCGTCACCACCACGCGCGGGTCGAGCCCGAAGCCGATGGCGCACCCGTCGTTGAGCGTGTCTGACGCCGGGCGCACCGGCATGTTGTCGCGGTAGCTGAAGCCGCCCGCAGCCCGGCGCACCGACGCGAACTGGCCGCCCGAGCCGCCGAGCAGCACCTCGTCGGCCGACGTCGTCACCGCGGCCTGAAACCCCCGCACCGCGTTCGCGAACGGCACCGGCGTGGTGCCTGACGACGCGAGCGGCATCGAGAAGACGATGCCCGTGCCACCGGCGATGACCAGCTGGTCATCGAGCACGGCCGCAGCGCGGGGCGTCTGGTCGATGGAGAGGGTGAGCTGCTCGTTCCAGCCTGCGTCGGGCTGCGTGAACTCGAACGAGGCGACGCGCGTGGTGCGCCCGCCCGAATGGCCCACCGCCATCACGACGCCACCATCGAAGGCGAGCACCGAGGCGTTCACCTCTTGAAAGCCGGGCCCCGCCGTCACGCGGTTGAGCTGCCGGTTGCCAACGAGCGTCACGTAGACGGAGCCGTCGGACAACACGGCGAGCAGCGTCGAGCCCACCACCTCGAGCGCCACGACCTCGTTGGTGCTCGGCGGCGAGAGCACGAGCTGCGACCAGTTGGCGCCTGGCCCGCGCGACAACACGACGCCGTCACGACCACCCGCCCACGCGCCCTCGCCAGTCGCGAAGACGGCCGAGAGGCCTCCCGTCACCGAGGGCGGCACCGTCTCGGACGTCCACGTGGTGCCCTCGAGGTGGAAGATGCGGTTGGTGCCGACGACGTACACGTCGTTCGCCGCGCTGCCGTGAATGGCCCGCAGCGCGACGCCTGCGCGCGTCGGGAAGCTGGTGCCGCTCGTGTGCTCGCCATTCCAGAACAGCACCGTGCCACCCGTCGTCGACAAGTAGACAGCCCGGGGGCCGAGCGCGAACAACCCGGTGATGTCGCTGCCCTGCGGCAGGGGGTGCTCCCAGCACCAGCCCTCGGGCGTACAGACGTTCGGCTCGTCGCAGCGGTTGGCGCGAAAGACGCCACACTCCTGCGGCGCGCTGCAGCCACCACAGAACACCTCGGCGCCACAGCCGCCATCGACGTAGCCGCACTCGGCGCTCTGCGGGCACCGCGCAGGGACACAGGCGGCTCCACCTGCTGCGCCACCCGCCGCCGAGGAGCCGCCCGCCGCGCCACCACCCGCTGCCGGGGGCGCCACACACCGGTCGTCGACGCAGACGAGGCCGTCGGGGCACGAGCCGTCGGCCTCACACGCCCAGGTGATGGAGCTGTCGAGCGGGCACGCCGTGAAGACACAGGCACAGAGCAGCAGCAGGGCGCGCATGTCAGCTCACCAGACGATGACGGCGATGGTTCCGAGCGCGACGGCGACCGCGCCGAGTGCTGCCGAGAGAATGAAGCGCGTGTTGGCGTCGGTGTTGATGAGCGTGGCCTCTGACCGCGAGCGCGTCGAGACGCCGTTGGTGATGGAGCTCGTCAGCTCGGCCCGCTTCATGAGCCCCAGGCCCAGCGTGACGCCCGCGCCGATGAGGGCCCCGGCCGCGAGCCCGCCAAGCACGAACGAGGTGGCGTGTGACCGCTCTGGCGCCGGGGGCGGCGGCGGCGGTGGAAGGTCGACGGGCGGCTCCACTGGCTTCGGCGTCGTCACCACCACCACGGGCACGCGACGGGAGGCGGCGGCGCGAGGCGCTTCTTCACCGCGGTGACGAAGGTGGCGAGCAGCTCGGCCGACACGTCAGCCCTGGCTGGCAGCACGAAGCCGTCTTTCTCGAGCGTCGCGCCGTCGTCGACGTTCACCAGCTCGACGCTCATCGAGCGGTCCTTCTCGACCCGCGCGACCGACACCGAGAAGACCCACGTCACGTGCAGCTGCCGGCCGAGCTCGATGATGCAGTCGCGTTTGCCGGCACACGACGCGGCGTCGGGCAGCCCGAGCTTCTTGAGCTGCTGACTCGCGGCGTCGGGCGCGAGGGTGACGGGCACGCCCTGCTGCGAGAGCACCGCCGAGACCTGGTTCACCTGCGCCTGCGAGTCGGCCAGTGACACACCAGCTCGGCGGGTCATCACCACGACCGAGGTCGGCGTCTGGGCCACCACCAACGCCGAGAGGAGCAGGGCAACCATGCGTTCGCTGACACTACCCTCGACCACGCCCTGGCCACGCACGTTTCTGGCGCTCGGCGTGCCCGCTTTCCCATGACGATGGCGAGGCTCGTGGAGCAGCCACCGGGTGGATCAGCGACGCCTGCGTGGTTATGCCCGCCCACATGTCACGGCACACGGCGACGATTGGGTGGAAGCGGGAAGGCGACTTCGCGAGGAAGAAGTACCACCGCGGGCACGTGTGGCGGTTCGACGGTGGCGTCGAGGTGCCGGCGGCGGCGTCTCCGCACGTGGTGCCCAAGCCGTGGACGGTCGAGAACGCGGTCGACCCCGAAGAGGCGCTCGTCGCTGCCATCTCGAGCTGTCACATGCTGACGTTCCTCTTCCTCGCGGCGAACGATGGCTTCGTGTGCGAGTCGTACGACGACGACGCGAGCGGGCTGCTGGCTGACGACGGTGGAGGGCAGGCCATCACCGAGGTGGTGCTCAAGCCGCGCATCGTGTGGGCCGAAGGCAAGGGGCCCACGACGGAGCAGCTGGCGACGCTCCATGAGCGCGCGCACCACGAGTGCTTCATCTCGCGGTCGGTGAAGTGCGCGATTCGGGTCGAGGCGCCGACCGTTCAGGCGTGATTCTCGACGGCTCGCAGGGTCTGGCCGCCTCGAAAGCCGACGCATGACGCATCGTTGCGTCATGACCTTCCTGCTCGCCGCCGCCATCGCAGCCGCTCCGAGCCCCTGGACCGAGCTGGGGCTGCCCTCGTCTCTGCAGCGCGTGCTCGACAAGGGGAACTTTGCTGGAACGCCCGCGGGCTTTCGCGCCATCACGTTGAGCCACATCGCCGATGGCTGTGTGGCTCAGGCGAAGGAGAAGCCCGAGCGCGCGGAAGCGGCGAAGCAGTGCGTCGTTCGCGCGTACGCGCAAGGGCTGGCGCTGCAACCGAAGGCCTGTCCGAAGGGCGTGTGCGACGCGCAGGCGCTCGCGACGACGGCTGACCCGCTGTTCCTCGCGCACCTGCTGCTCGTGATGGGCGCCAACGACGCGATGGGCACGTGCGCAGACGAAGCGCTGCACCTCGAGCTGTCACGCGCGCTGTCGGAGGCGTCGGTGGCTGATCCGTTCGCGCACCTGCCGTCGTATCGGAGCCTGCCGTTGCGCTGGCCGGCTGATCAATCGGCGCTGCTGGCGGGTCTGCACCGCACCGACGTCGCGCACGCAACGTCGTTTCACGTCGAGCCGACGAAGGCGTTCTTCGCGTTCATCGACGAGCAGGGCACGCATCGCTCGGGGCTGCCGAAGTCGGAGGTGACGGGGAAGGGGCCGGGCGCGAAGTACCCACGCGGCTGCGCCCAGTCGTTCATCAGCCGGTACCTGGCCGAGGTCGACGCGCCTCGAACACTCGCGTGGTGGAAGACGTACCGCGGTGGGTATTTCGTCTCGTTGCCGCTCGGCATCGCCGGGTTTCGGGAGTGGCCGAAGGGCGTCGACGGCCAGGTCGATTCAGATTCGGGGCCGGTGGTGTTTGGAATTGGAACCGCCGCGAGCGCGCTCGCCATCAGCGCGGCCAAAGCGAATGGAGATGCAGCGACGGCGAGACAGCTCGAACGCTCGGCCGAGACCGTGATGTCACTCGGCGTCGGCGGGGCCGTGGTTCACGCCGCATTTGCCGAGGCGATTCGGTTCGAGGGGCGCTGGCACGCGATGACGGCTTCAGCAGAGTGAGTGCCGTGCTCATGCTCGATGAGCACGGCGCGACGACGACGACGACGACGACGACGACTTCACTTCTCGTACCAGGACTATCTCTCTGCGCTCGAGGTCTCTGCCGCGGAACTCTCCGTCTCTTCTCGTCGGACTTGAAGGTCCGCATCGAGCGCACCGACCTCTCCGCGAGTTCGCTCAGCGCCGGTGCAGAAGCTCGTGAGCCAGTTCAAGCTGCTCGGTGGTGACGAGCGCGTGCTCGTCTCATTCCCCGATGCGCTCGCCGACTCCATCAAGGGCCTCTCGGGCAAAGAGGCCACGGCCATCTCGAAGAAGTGGGCAAGACCGTACGCGCTCTTCTTGAGTCCCTGATCAGCAACGTTCACCGGCGCAGCGGGCTGACGACCAACCGGTCCTGCAGGTCGTCGATGCGCACGCCCTGCTGCCGCAACACGCGCTTCGAGATGACCTCGGGCTCGAGCCCCGTCTCTTGCGCCACGCGTGACAACGTCGGGCCCCACGCAATCGACCTCGCACCATCGGCCTCGGCGCGACCCATCAACGCCACCTCGCGCAGAATCGACTCCCAGGCCTTCGACACGACCTGGTCTTGCAGCAGCGCCGCCGTCTGGCCGTTCAAGTCGAGAAAGCTCGAGGCCACCGCGCGAATCGCGAGCGAGATGAGCGAGGTGCGCTCCATCTCGTCTTGCAGGAATGACCGCTGCACCACGGCGACGCGTGTCTCCATCAACGCTGTCACGGTGGCGAGGCGTGGGTTGTTCGTCAAAACTGCCGCTTCGCCAAACATTTCACCGGGGCCCAGCAGGCGAAGGTTCTGCTTTTTCCCTGCCACCACTCGCGTCACCTGGCAGTGGCCGTCGAGAATGATGTACGCGCAGTCGCCCGGCTCGCCTTCTTTGACGACGACGTCGCCTGGCTGAAACACCTGCTCGGGCAGCCGCGCGGTGCCGTGAATGAACTCCTCGAGCTCTTTGCGCAGCTCGCTCACCGTCTGGTACCGGTGCTCCTTCTCGGGCGCGAGGGCCTTTCGGCAAATCGTCGCGAGCCGCGGCGGCATCGGCCGCCCGGGAGCCGCCACCACCTCGGGCGCCGGCATCGCCACCTTGCGCGCGAGCTCGAGCGTGTCTTCGGCGGTCGCCGCGACGTACGGCGGTTTGCCCACCAGCACGCGGTACAGCATTCCACCGAGCAGGAAGACGTCGGTGCGCTCGTCGATGAGGTGGTTGTTTCCACGCGCCTGCTCGGGCGCCATGTACGCCGGCGTTCCCACCGCGCGGTGGTCGTCTTCGCCTTCTTTCGGCAGCTTCTCCTTGCGCCGCGCGAGGCCCCAGTCGACGACGTAGATTTGCCCGTGGTCGCCGACCATCACGTTCGCGGGCTTCAGGTCGCAGTGGATGATGCCCTTCGTGTGCGCGAACGAGACGGCGTCACACACTCGAATCATCACCTCGAGCGCGGCGAACAGGCCTTCGACGCCGTCGTTCTTCCGCTTCTCGAGCATCTGCTGAAACGTGAAGCCCTCGAGCACCTTCATCGTGAAGCAGGTCGAGCGCTTCTTGTCGGCTGACAGCGCGTACACCGGCGGCACGTTCGGGTGGTCGAGCTGCGCCGTGATGGCAGCCTCGTCGATGAACGTGACGACGGCGTCGTCGTCTTTCAGCAGGTCGGGCTTGAGCACCTTGAGCGCGACTTCCCGCCCCAGGTTCTCGTCGCGCACGCGAAACACCCGCGACATGCCGCCCTGCCCGAGCAGCCCGAGCTCGGTGATGTCCCAGCCCGGGGGAATCGGCTGATTCAGGCCGTTTGGATCATCTTTCTTCCAGAACATGCGGCCTCCAGACCGACAGGTCTACGACAGGAGCGGCGCTCCGTCGCGTCTTGCAGCTACGCTCGTTTTCATGCGTCACGTTCTGCTGTCGGTGCTCGTGCTCCTCGTCGCGTCGTCGGCCGCTGCCAAAGGGAAGAAGTCGAAGGGACACTCGGCGAAGGGCTCGATTCTGCTCAACGACGAGCAGGTGCTCGTGCGGTGGACCGACGGCGACTCGTTCAAGTTCCTCTCGGGCCCGTACGACGGAAAGGGCACCCGCCTCGTTGGCTACAACACGCTCGAGGCGTACGGCCCGGTGCATCGCTGGGGCGAGTGGACCGCGAAAGAGCTCTTCGCCATCGCCGAGGCCTCGTCACAGGTGGCCGCCTCCCGCGAGTGGAGCTGCACGACCAACGGCAAGGCCGACGGCTACGGGCGCGTGCTGGTGAACTGCCCGCAGCTCGCAGAAGAGATGATTCGCCAGGGCCACGGG
>JAEUJR010000376.1 GCA_016793585.1 Archangium sp. | reverse complement strand
GCGAGGGCGTCGTCCTTCAAGAGGCGACGGCACCGCGAGTAGATCGCCGGCCCAAACTTTCGGTACAGGTCACTGACCCGTCCTGTTGACTGGACCCCGCTCGGCGGCACCGTGTGCAACCTTTCTCAGCAGCATTTTCCGTTCGTTGAGAACGACCTGCGGCTACCTCCCCATACACCGATTGTCCCAATGGGCGAAGTCTGGTCAAACCGGCGCCATGTGCGGCGTTTTCGGCATTTACGGCCACGATGAAGCAGCCAACCTGGCGTACCTCGGACTTCACGCGCTGCAGCACCGCGGGCAGGAGTCGGGAGGCATCGTCACCAGCGACGGAACCCGGCTTCGGAGCTTCCGCGGCATGGGGCTGGTGGCCGACACCTTCACGCAGCCCGTGCTCGAACAATTGCCCGGCTCCATGGCCATCGGCCACGTGCGCTACTCGACGGCCGGTTCGAGCCACCTGAAGAACGCGCAGCCGCTGCAGGTCTCGTTCGCGGGCGGCCAGCTGGCCGTCGCCCACAACGGCAACTTCGTCGACGCCGACGCGACCCGCCATTCGCTCGAGGGCGAAGGCGCGATCTTCCAGTCCGACTCCGACACCGAGAACATCGTCCACCACATCGCGCGCTCGAAGGCCCCGACGCTCGAGGCCCGCGTGGTCGAAGCGCTGCGCAAGACCACCGGAGCGTTCTCGCTGCTCTTCCTGGCCGACAAGCAGCTCATCGGGGTGCGCGACCCGATCGGCTTTCGCCCGCTCGTGCTGGGCCGCTTGAAAGAGGCCTATGTGCTGGCGAGCGAGACGACCGCGCTCGACCTCATCGAAGCCGAGTACCTGCGCGAGCTCGAACCCGGAGAGATGGTCGTCATCGACGCCAACGGCCTGCGCAGCTCGTTCCCCTTCGAGAAGCGCCCACCCGGCCGCTGCGTGTTCGAGCTCGTCTACTTCGCGCGCCCCGACTCGCAGGTGTTCGGCGAGAGCGTCTTCCAGGTGCGCAAGAAGCTGGGCATGCAGCTGGCGCGTGAGCAGCCGGCCGAGGCAGACGTCGTCATCGCGGTGCCCGACAGCGGCGTCGCGGCGGCCATCGGCTACGCCGAGCAGGCGAAGCTGCCCTACGACGTCGGCCTCATTCGCAGCCACTACGTGGGCCGCACCTTCATCGAGCCCCAGCAGTCGATTCGACACTTCGGCGTGAAGCTGAAGCTCGCGCCCGTGCGCTCGACCCTCGAGGGGAAGCGCGTGGTCGCGGTCGACGACTCCATCGTGCGCGGCACCACTTCGCGAAAGATCGTCAAGATGCTCAAAGACGCCGGTGCCAAAGAGGTGCACCTGCGCATCTCGAGCCCGCCGACGTCGTGGCCCTGCTACTACGGCATCGACACGCCGAGCCGGCAGGAGCTCATCGCCGCCTCACACACCCGAGACGAGATCGCCCGCTACGTGACGGCTGATTCGCTCGGGTACTTGAGCGAGCAGGGCCTGGTGACGGCGGCCGGAGACGCCAGCGGCAAGTCGTTCTGCACCGCGTGCTTCTCGGGAAAGTACCTCACGGCGCTCGCGGCTGCGGCGAAGTAGCTCAGCCGACCGCCGCGCGAACCGGAGGCGTGGGCGCAGGCCGCATCTCGGCGTCACAGGGCACCCGCACGGTGAAGGTCGTGCCTTTGCCCGCTTCGCTCTCGACCGAGATTCGGCCGCCCAGGCGGTCGACCACCATCGCGCAGACCGACAAGCCCAGCCCCGTACCGACGCCGACCGGCTTGGTCGTGAAGAAGGGCTCGAAGATGCGGCTCTTCACCGACTCCGGCATGCCGATGCCCGTGTCCTGCACCTGCAGAATCGCGACGTCGTTCTCGGTGCGCGTCGAGACCCTGATGGTGTGCCGCTGGCCCGGCGGCGCTGGCTTGGCCTCGATGGCGTGAATGGCGTTCACGAGCAGGTTCAACATCACCTGGTGCAGCTTCTGCCTCGGCGCGAGGTCGACCCGCGCCATCGACAGCTCCTTCACGAGCGTCGCCTTCGAGGCCACCTCACGCTCGGTCAGCACCAGCGTGCAGCGCGCCACCTCGGCGAGGTCGACGGGCTCGAAGGTGTCGGTGTCTTGTCGGCTGAAGGTCTTGAGCTCCTGCACGATGGCGCGCACACGGCTGCCGCCCTGCACCGTCTCGTCGAGCAGCGGGCTCACGTCGGACATCAAGGTGTCGAGGCCGAGCGTGCGGTCGAGCGCCGCTCCCGTCTCGGGGTTCATGCGGTACGCGCGCACCACCCGCATGAGATCGTTCACGTAGCCGCGCAGGCTCTCGAGGTTCGACAAGATGAACGAGAGCGGGTTGTTCACCTCGTGCGCGACGCCGGCCGCGATCTGCCCCACGGCCGCGAGCTTCTCCGACTGCGCGACCTGCAACAGCAGCTGACGCTCACGATCGGCGTTGGCGAGCCGCAAGAGGTTGCGCACGCGCGCCGACAACATGCGCCGCGAGATGGGCTTGTGCAGGTACTCGTCACCACCTGCGTCGAGGCCGGCGATGGTGTGCTCCACGTCGGCGTTGTCGGCGGTGAGAAACACGATGGGCATGCGCGCGAACTTCGGCTGCGAACGAATGATGCGGCAGACCTCGAGGCCGTCGAGCCCGGGCATGCGCACGTCGAGCAGCAGCAGGTCGACCTGCCGCGCCTCGAGCACCTCGAGCCCTTCTTCGCCCGACGACGCGCAGACCACCTCGTACCCCTCGAGCGTGAGCGACGCCGACACGAGCTTGAGGTTGTTGTGGTCGTCGTCGACCGCGAGCACCACGTGCTTCGGCCCCGTCGGCGGTGGCGACGAGGGAACCGAGTCGTATCGCCCTTTCATGCTGCGCTCCTCATGGGCTCCGACAACTGGTGAACACGGTGCGCGAGCTCGCTCGGCGTGAGCGAGCCCTTCAGCAACACCTCGGCGCCGAGGGTGGTGAGGGCGTCGCGCTCGTCACCCTGCGGGTTCGTGGCCGAGAAGATCAGCACCTTCACGCGCTCGCCGTTGGGCAGGCTGCGCAGCTTCTTGAGCAGCTCGTAGCCGTCGAGCTCGGGCATCATCAGATCGAGCACGAGCACCGAGGGAATCTGCGCCATCAGCTGCTCGAGCGCGCGCTGGCCGTTGGGCGCCTGTCGCACGTCGCAGCCCTGCGCCTCGAGCACGCGGGCCAGCATGAGCCGCGTCGCGTCGTCGTCTTCTGCCACGATGACGTCGGGCCGGGCCGCGTGCTCTGCCCGACGCAGCGTCGACACCTTCGTCGCCAGCGGCAGCGTCACCGTGAACGTCGCCCCGCTGCCGGGTTCGCTCGCCAGCTCGACCTTCCCGTCCATCGCCTCGGTCCACCGCTTCACGAGCGCGAGGCCGAGGCCCGTGCCCGAGTGTTTGCGGGCGGTGGAGGAGTCGGCCTGGTGGAACGGCTCGAACACCGCTTCGTGCTCGTCACGCGCGATGCCCGGCCCCGTGTCGGTGACGCAGAACTCGCAGCCGCCGTCGACCGCGTGCGCGACGAGCTCGACCCGGCCGCGGCGCGGCGTGAACTTCACCGCGTTGCCCATGAGGTTGAGCAGCACCTGCTTCACGCGCAGCGCGTCGCCCATCAACGAGAGGCCCTCTTCACACGAGACCGTCAGCAGCAGGTCTTTCTTCGCCGCCAGGGCTTCGAGCAGCGACGCCACCTCTTCGACGATGGGGCCGACCTGCACGGGCTCCTTCGCGAAGCTGAGCCGCCCCGCGTCCGACTTCGCGTAGTCGAGCACGTCGGTGATGAGCGTCATCAGGTGCTGCGCCGCCGCGCGGGCGTCGTGCAGGTACTCCTGCTGCGTGGCGTTCACCGGGCCCGCCGAGCCGTCACTCACCAGCTCGGTGAAGCCGATGATGGCGTGCAGCGGCGTGCGCAGCTCGTGCGAGACCGTCGCGAGGAACGAGCCGCGGCTCGAGCGCGCTTCGTCGAGCGAGGCCTGCAGCGTCCACGCGCGCTGCTGCCAGGAGGCGAGCCGACGGCGCTCGTCGTCGAGCGCGGCCTGCGTCGTCATCAACCGCTCGAGTGAAGCCTGCCGGTCGGTCTGCGCGGCCCGTGCCTCGGCCGACGCGTCGGCGCAGGTCGCCAGCAGCCGTTCGCGCTCCTGCTCGAGCGTCTCGTGCTTCGACGCGGCGCGCGCCACGAAGGCCGCCGACAGCAGGCTCACGCTCACGCCGACCACGAAGCCCGGCACCGACCCGAGCGTCGATGCCGCCCACACCAGGGGCGCTCCCATCACGACGCTGAACCAGACCCCTCGCATATTGGCGTTCGTTCAGCACGAGGGGTGCCAGCGCTGCCCCATTGGATCAATTCGACCCGGGGTGGGTCTGACGAACCTCGTGAGGTCGAAGCCGACCCCGACTGGCGGCACGTCGAACAGGGTCCATCGTCACCGGCACCGACGTGGGGAGCGCGGGGCGGGCGCGACTCCGGCACGAACGATCACGACTGCATGAAGGCGATCAGATCGTCGGCGAGCGGCGCGTCGAACGAGACCGTCTCGCGGGTGCCCGGGTGACGAAAGCTGATGCGCGCCGCGTGAAGGGCGTGCCGAGGCAGCCGCAGCCGCTCCCACGCCTCGGGCTCGAGTTGACGCTTCGTGAATCGATCGAAGTAGCCGGGGTCGGGCCCGTACATCTTGTCTCCGACGAGGGGGAACCCGGCGACGCTCGCGTGAATGCGAATCTGGTGCTGCCGACCCGTGCGGGGAAAGGCGCGCAGCAACGAGAAGGGCTCACCGTTTCGCTCGAAGCGCGCCACCACACGAAAGTGCGTCTGTGCGGGCCGGCCCTCGTTCGCGTCGATGCGCACCGCGATGCGAATCAGCTCGGTGCCCTCGGCGATCGGAGCGTCGACGTCGAACGCGTCGTCCTTCGGCTGGCCCTCGACGAGCGCGAGGTATTCCTTGTCGACGAGGCCGTCGTGAAAGAGCCGGCCCAGGCGCTGCGTCGCCTCCAGGGTTCTGCCGCAGACGACGAGCCCCGAGGTCTCACGATCGAGCCGGTGCGCAGGCGAGGCCCGGTCTTTTCCGTAGCGTTGGTCGAGCTGCGTGACGAGCGTGCCCACGTGGTAGCGCGCTGTCGGGTGCATCGGCAGCCCGGCCGGCTTGTCGACCACCACCAGCCAGTCGTCGACGTACACTTCTTTGAGGTGCTCGATGCCGGGCACCGTCGGCTCGGCGCGAACACGCCGGCGCAGCTGAAACGTCAGGCCCGGCCAGACGGGGCTCGAGGCCTTGAGCTTCTTCTCGCAGACGAGATCGTTCTCGATGATCTCCTTCACGCGCTCGCGCGAGGCGCGCCGAATCTTCTCGCAGAGGTATCGATCGAGCCGCCAGCCCGCGTAGTTCGGCTCCACGGTGTACGAGATGAGGGCGATCTCGTCGCTGCCCGTGGGAGGGCCTTCGTCCTCATGCTCGACTGACGCCATCGGAACGCTATGTTCCACGGATGATCTCCGCCGTGCCAGCACTCGTGTCGTTGATGGCGCTCTCGGCCGCAGACACCTGGGCGGTGATCGACGTCGACGCCGCCGACGCGATGATGGGCCT
>JAEUJR010000366.1 GCA_016793585.1 Archangium sp. | reverse complement strand
TGCGCGGCAGCCGGCCCGCGAGCACTTCCTTCGCGACGCGCGCCGACATCTCTTCGACCTCGTGCTGGTCGTGAATCTGCCCGTCGGTGACGAACACCGCGCAGCCACGCTTCGCCCCGAGCTTCGCCTGCGCCTTGAGGTACTCGACGTAATCGCGAATGGCGGGCGCGAGGTTGGTGCGGGTGCCCATGTTGCGCGGGCCGGGGAAGAGGTGCTCCTTCACGTCGGAGCCCTTGAGCTCGCCCAGCACCTCGATGCCGCCGCCGTCACCACAGGCCCAATACGCCGTGCGCAGCAGGCCATTGCGGTCCTTCGTGGCGAGGTACTCGAGCATCCACCGAACCTGCGGCTCGACCTGGTTCGACATCGGCTCGGGTTTGCGGCCGAAGAGCCAGTCGAGGAACCGGTTCGACTTCGCCTGGTACTCGTACTCCTCCTTCATCGACGCCGAGCCGTCCATGTAGAGGGCCATGTCGAGGCCTTCCACGGTGGGATCGTGCAGCAGCGTCGCGGTGACGTGCCCTTCTTCGACGTGCAAATCGCTGAACGGCTCGACCGGCTTCTCGTGACCCATGAACCCTCCCGAAGAAGGGAGCGACGCTACTCGAAGTGACGGGCCGTCAGCGGCCCGCGAGCATCGTTCTCGTTCACATCGGCTCAGCCTTCAAACCTGGCTACTCGAAGTCCTTCATCCAATCGGGCTTCCCGGTGACCGGAGCGGGCTTCTCGGGCTCGGGGGCCGCTTCGAAGTCCGACATCCAGTTCGAGGCGGTGCCACGCGCAGGCGTCAGCTTCGCGGGAGCACGGCCCTCGGCGACGTGCGCATTCACGAAGTCCTTCATCCAGTCGTCGTCACGCGCGACGTCGGCACGACGCGGCGTCGGAGCGAGCGCGCGCGGTGGCGGAGCAGCGCTGACCGAAACGCCCATCGCCCGCGGTGGCCCGACGCGCGAGAACAACGCGTCGACCCGTGGAGCAGGCCAGCCGTCGATCAACGCGAGCGCGCGGCGTGACGCGCTGATCAGCTCGTCGACCGACGCGTGCAGCTCGACCGCCACTGACGGCGCGGAGACGAACAGCTTCGAGAGCACCGAGCGCTTTCGCCCACCAAGGTCGGTCTGCAGCTCGGTGAGCACCTGATGAACGATGGAGCGCACCTGCGCGCCATTGCCGCCCGTGTCGGCGAGCTCGGGCGGCGGAACGGGCAACGCGAGAATGAAGCCCTCGCCGTGGCTGAGCAGGGTCTCTGACTCGCCAGGCAGCAGCAGACCCCAGCTGCGGTCGCTCGGCCCACCACCTGCGCGCGCGGAGGCCCCGAACGGCTGCGCGCGAACGAACGCCTCGAGCACGTCGGCGCGAGTCACCGCGAGCTGGCCATGCGTCGCGCTCAGTGGCTGCGTCGTCGCTCCACGCACCGGCCCGTAGAGCGTGCCGTAGAGGAAGATGGGGTCGTTCAGCGTCGTCGCGTCGCTCACCTGCTCGACGACCTGCAGGTCGAAGAACCAGAGCCCATCGACCGAGAGATGACGCGCACCCTTCGGCGCCGAGACCTGATGGAGCACCAATTGCTGATGCGCGCCTTCGAAGAAGCGCTCGGCGTCGCGTGGGCCGGCCACCGAGAGCCGCCCCGACGCATCGACACCCACCGCGAGCGCGACGTCGTGGAGCAGCTGATCACCCAGGCTCAGCACATCGAGCACCTGCACCAGCCGCGTGTCGTCGGCGCCCGGCTCGACGGGCTTTGGCGCTGGCGTGAAGTGCGACGGAAACCGGCCCATGGGTGAACTGTATTCTCGTCAGCGGCCGACGACGTCTCGAACCGAGCGCTTGCTGCTCCGTGGCGCCGCGGGTTCGCCTTCGGGCCGCAGGCTCAACGTCAGCGTGCCGACGTTCGCCATGATGGCGAGCCGCTCGGCGTCGTCGGCAGAGACCCGCAAGGTGACGGTGGTGAAGGCGCGGCCTTCGGGTGGAATGAGGTTGATGTTGGTGGTGCCCGAGATGGCGCCCGTCGCGACCACCGTCACGTTGGTGAGCAGCGTCGTCACCTGCGGTTCCTTGTTCTCGCCGGGGTACACCGCGATGACGTCGACGTGGTCGTTCGGGCGCACCCAGCCTCCGACCGAGGCTTCGGCGCTGACCTTGAGCGAAACCAGCCGCTGCGCCGCTGCGAGGTTCTGCGAAATTCGTTCAGCGGCCTTCGTCGTCTCGAACGCGCTCCACAACATCATGTCACCCGCCAGCAGCGGCACGAGCGTGCGCTGATTGACGATGTACGAGGCGGAGTCGGGCTTCACGACCGACGAGGTGACGAACTGCTCTGGCACCGAGCGCTGCGAGATCATGTCCATCGCCACGACGGTGTTCTCGGGAATGTCCTGCGCGGCGACGACCACCGGCACCAGGTTCCACCCTTTGCGAACGTCCATCTCCTTCTTCTTCACGTACGAGAAGGCGAGCACGCCGCCGAGAAGGCCGAGCAGGCTGAAGATGACGAGCGAGATGGTGAGCCCGGTCGCGAAGCCTTTCGCGGTGTCGTCGCGGGGCCTCGGTGTGACCGGCATCGGATTCTGGCTGGACGGCGGCGACGACTCAGGGTTCGTCATCTCGGTCTCCGATGAAGTGCACGAAGGACGGCGCGGTGGCGACGCAAGCAGCATCTCGACTCGATGCCTATGGGGAACGCACACGCAACGGGCAGACTCTGCACATGAACCGCCTCGTGTGGAGAAGCGCACTGCTCATGCTCGTCGTGGCGTGCGGCGCACCCGGAGTCATGCCTGACGGAGGCGAGGAGCCCACCGACGGAGGCGCTCAGGTTCAAGACGCAGGGCTCGGAGTGGACGCGGGCGCCACGCTCGACGCGGGCGCCACGCTCGACGCGGGCGCCACACTCGACGCAGGCGCCACACTCGACGCGGGCGCCACACTCGACGCGGGCGCCACACTCGACGCGGGCGCCACACTCGATGCCGGCGACACCCTCGATGCCGGCTCCACATTCGATGCCGGCTCCACATTCGATGCCGGCACCACATTCGATGCTGGCACCACATTCGATGCTGGCACCACATTCGATGCTGGCACCACGTTCGATGCGGGCACCACATTCGATGCCGGCACCACATTCGATGCCGGCACCACATTCGATGCGGGCACGACGTTCGATGCAGGCGTCTCCTTCGACGCAGGCATCGCGTGCAGTCTGGCCACCGACTGTGCTTCGGGGTTCTGCGTCGATGGCGTCTGCTGCGACAGCGCGTGCTCTGGTGTCTGCGAATCCTGCGCGCTGCCGGGTCGGGCCGGAGTCTGCGAACCCGTTCCCAGTGGCATCGACCCAGACGACGACTGCGCCTCCTTGCCGGCTTCGACCTGCGGCACCACCGGCGCCTGCAGTGGACAACGAGCGTGTCAGCGCTGGCCGATGGGGAGTGTCTGCGGAGCGGCCTTCTGCTCGGGCGCCAGCAGCCAGCTCGCCGACACCTGTGATGGTCAGGGCGTGTGCGTCGACCGCGGCTCGATGCTCTGCACGCCGCTCCTGTGCGATGCAGCGTCGGGGCTCTGCCGCACCTCGTGCTCCACTCCGTCTCACTGTGCGAGCGGCTTCACCTGCACCGCTGGAGTCTGCAAGCGCCTGCCCGGGCAGCCGTGCCAGACGGGAACCGAGTGCGCCTCCGGGTTCTGCACCGACGGCGTCTGCTGCGAGAGCGCATGCTCGGGGCTGTGTGAGAAGTGCAGCCAAAGCGGCCGGCTCGGCTTCTGCGACCCCATTCCCTCGGGTCTCGACACCGACAACGAGTGCGCAGCGCAGGCCCAGAGCACGTGCGGCACCACGGGCGTCTGCAGCGGCAACCGCACGTGCGCGCGTTTCGCCATGGCCACCGAGTGCGTCGCGCCGGCCTGTCTGCCTTCGGGTGCGTCGAGTGGCGGTAGCCGGTGCGATGGGCTCGGCGCCTGCGTCGCGGTCGGTCAGACGTCGTGCGGCCTGTACACGTGCAACGCCGCCACGGGCCTGTGTCGCAGCTCGTGCTCGGTGCCCACCGATTGTGTCGCAGGCTTCGGGTGCAGCGCGGGCGTGTGCAAGAAGCTCTCGGGCGCCAGCTGTCAGGTCGGCAGCGAGTGCACGAGCGGCTTCTGCACCGACGGCGTGTGCTGCGGCTCCGCCTGCTCGGGACTCTGCGAGAGCTGCAACCAACCTGGCCGGCTCGGCTTCTGTGACCCGGTGCCGGCGGGGCAGGACCCATCGCTCGAGTGCGCTACCACCGCGGCCTCGACCTGCGGAACCACCGGTGTCTGCAGTGGCGCGCGGGCGTGCCAGCTCTACTCGTCGTCGACGGTCTGCGCGGCGGCGTTCTGCCCGGCGCAGGCGGTGGCGCGCCCGGCGGCCACGTGCTCGGGGTTCGGCGCGTGCGTCACGCCCGCGAACGTCTCGTGTGGCAACTACGCGTGCAACGCGGCGACCGGAGCGTGCCGCGTCACCTGCACCACCTCGACCGACTGCGCCACGGGCCGAACGTGTTCGACCGGCCAGTGCTTGTGACCAGACGAACACGGCCGCGATGAGCCCGACTACTCGTGGCGAAGGGCCGAGACGATCTTCAGACCAGCCGCGTGCCGCGCAGGCAACACGGCAGCGAGGGCGCCGAACACGAGGGCGATG
>JAEUJR010000364.1 GCA_016793585.1 Archangium sp. | reverse complement strand
TGCCGAACGTCACGGCGCACCCGCACTGGGGCGGCGTCGTCTTCAGGCACTTGCACTGTGCAGGTGCATCACACTGCATCACCTCACACGGTGACTTCCCTGCACCGGTACAGGTGGGCGCGCGGTCGAACAACGAGATGAAGCACGTGCCCGCGTCGCAGCGCTGCTCGGCGTCACACCGCACGAGCCCCGACAGCATTCGGCCCGTCGGCATCTGGAAGGGCTCGCTCGCGCGCGTGCACGAGAGTCCCACCAACGCCAACGGGCCGAGCCACCACTTCATCGACTTCGCCTGCGTCACTTACGACGGGTCGGGCTTCGGCGTGTCTTTGCCGCTCGCCAGCGCCTTCGGAGCCTCGATGCCCTTCGGCAACTCACCCGTGAGCGCGTTCAAGAAGGTGACGATGGAGTCGACCTCGTCCTTCTTCAGCTCTTTGCCGAGCTGGTGCTTCGCCATGAACGTCACCGCCTCGGGCAGCGTCTTCACCGAGCCGTCGTGCATGTAGGGCGCAGTCTTCGCGACGTTGCGGAGCGAAGGCACGCGGAAGACGAACTTGTCGGCGTCCTTCTTCGTCACGTCGAAGCGGCCGTTGTCCTTCAGGCCCGGCACGGGCGTGACGAGCCCGAGCTTCTGGTACTGCGAACCACCGACGGCCTCACCCATGTGGCAGCTGAGGCAGCCCGCCGAGATGAACGCCTGCAGGCCCTTCTTCTCGGCGTCGTTCAGCGCCTTCTCGTCACCCGCGAGGTACTTGTCGAACTTGCCCGGCGTCACCAGCGTGCGCTCGAAGGCACCGATGGCCTTCGCCATGTTGTCGAAGGTGACGGCCGAGTCCTTCTCGCCGCCGAAGGCCTTGGCGAACAGCGGCGGGTACCCGGGAATCGACTTGAGCACCTTCTCGACGGTGGCCGCGTCGGCGACGGCCATCTCGACGGGGTTCAGCACCGGGCCCTTGGCCTGGTCTTCCAGCGTCGCGGCCCGGCCGTCCCAGAACTGAGCGATGTGGTTGCCCGCGTTGTAGACGGTCGGCGCGTTGCGGCCGCCCTTCTGCTTCTTGTGGCCCGTCGAGAACTGCTCTCCGTCGACGCCGTACTTCGCGAGGTCGTGACAGCTGGCGCACGCGACGTCGTGGTTCTTCGACAGGCGCTTCTCGAAGTACAGCAGCCGGCCCAGCTCGACCTTCTCGGGCGTGATGGCGTTGTCCTTCGAGTCGTACTGCTTCGGCAGCGGCTTGAAGGTGGCCTTCGCGGTGTCGAGCAGCGCGTCAGCGTTGGCGACGACGGCGAGGCAGGTGGTGACGAGGACGACGAGGCGCATGGGTGTGGACTCCCGCAGGTTGAAGTTTGGACTTTGTCTAAACCGGGACAATGTCGCGCGCCATGAGAATCGACGTGGCCATGTCACACCGGGGTGGGCTCGTTCGTTTCGGGGGCATGAGACGTGCGGCTGAGACTGCAACGCCCGGGAGCGCTTCACGTGGCACACTGGCGGGCCCTCGATGACCGACGCCTTCCTCTCCATCCGCCCGCGGTTGCTGGCGCTGGCGTACCGAATGCTCGGCAGCTGGGCCGAAGCAGAAGACGTGGTGCAGGAGACGCACCTCGCGTGGGTC
>JAEUJR010000358.1 GCA_016793585.1 Archangium sp. | reverse complement strand
GCGAACCTGGGCACCGAGTTCATCGAGGGCAGCATCAGCATCGACGGCGTGCCCGTGCGCCCGCGGCCCAACTACAACTGGAACATGTTCATGTACGGGTTCGCGGGCACTGCGAACTCGCAGAGCTTCCTCGAGTACCGCGTGCCGCTCGAGTCGGCGTCGTTCCAGCTGCGGGCGTTCTCGGGCAACTACTACACGGTGCTGCAGCTGTCGGACGAGTTCGCCGAAGATCTCGTCGACGGCTGGTTCGTGGTCGACCGCTACAAGCAGGTGCAGGGCCCGACCCGCATGCCCATCGACATCAAGACCGGCTACTACAGCGGCAAGGTGCTCATCGACGGCAAGCCGCCTCCGGCGGGCCAGGCGTCGGGCACCTTCTTCTTCGCGAACCGCGCGCCCGAGTACCGCAACAGCTTCTTCCGCCGGCGCCTCGTCACCGCCGAAGACGGCCAGTTCCGCATTCGGTTGCCGGTCGGCGACTACGACGTCTTCTTCATCATCGATCGTGACTTGTACCCCGAGTACGCGGCGGGCTGGCGGCTGACGGCCACGCAGCTGCTGATTCGCCAGCAGGAGATGATCAACGACAACATCGAGTACAACACCGTGCTCGTGACGGGCCCGATTCGCGTCGGCGGCCAGGTCGTTCAGAAGCTCATCGGCGGCGAAGAGGTCGGCCTGCGCATGGAGCGCTACGACGGCCGCATGTACGAGTGGGGCTTCAGCGGCGGCGGGCCGAACTACCGCATGCGGGTGCCTCCCGGTGACTACAAGCTCGACTTCGTGATCAACCGTGGCGGCGTCGACGGCACGGCGTGGGGCGCGGCGCCGTTCGGGCCCAAGCTGCACGCTGGCAGCCCCGACGCCCCTCCACTCTCGGCTCAGTAACGCCTGCTTTCAGGGCTTTGGTGTTCGGGAACGCCGGCGAAGCGCCCGGTGTTCGTGCCTTGAAGGCTGGAGACGCAATCGCACTCCAGCGCAAGACGTGTTGAGCGAAGGGCGGTACAGTGCGTCGGTGGTCGGGCCGCTCAATGGCCCGACAGATCAGGGAGATCGAGCCATCATGTGGCAACGCTTCAAGCGGGCGATGCGCAGCTTCGTCGGGTTCTTCGTCAGCACCATCGAAGACCCAGAGCTGATCCTCGAGCAGAACATCAGGGACCTGAACGACCAGGTGCCCAAGATGAACGAGTCGATCGCCATGGTGCGGGCGAACGTGACGCTGCTCGAGAAGGAGAACGCCAAGTACAAGACCGAGGTCGGCGATCTCACCGCGAAGGTGAAGGCGGCCATCTCGGGCGGTCGTGACGATCTCGCCGCGCAGTACGCCACGCGCCTGCAGATGGAGAAGAGCGCGCTGGCCCGCAACGACGCGCAGCTCCAGACCGCCCGCGCCGCCTACGACAAGGCCTTGAACGTGAAGAAGGCGTTCATGCGCGAGAAGGACAAGAAGACCGCCGAGGCGATGGCTGCCATTCGCGACGCGCGCCGCGCCAAGTGGCAGTCGAAGGTCGCCGACGCCATGGAGTCGTTCGAGGTCGCCGGCATCGACGCGACGCACGACGAGATGCTCCGCAAGGTCGAGGAGCAGACCGCCGTCAACGAGGCGCGCATGCAGATGGCGCTCGAGTCGGTCGATCACGAGCGCATCAAGATCGAAGAAGAGGCCGAACAGCTGCAGGCCGCCGAGCTCGTGAAGCAGTTCAAGATGGAGATGGGGCTCGACAGCCCCGCCCCCGTGTCCGACGTGTCGGCGACGGGTGAGAAGACCATCGGCAAGAAGGTCGAGGTGAAGTGACGGGCCCATGCGCGGCCGTCGCTTCATCGCCACGCTTCTCTTCCTGAGCCTCGGTGCCGGCGCGCTGCTGGCGCTGAGGCTCGGTTATGTCGACCGCCTTCGAGACCGCGTGCAGGGCCGCGCGCCGAAGCTGACGGCCGGAGATTTTCCCGCAGGCGTCACGGCTCCGGTCGACGACGTCGCTTCGATTCCCACGCGACCGGTGCTGGTTGGCGTGGTGCCTCGTGGAACGGTCGCGCCGCTGGTCTGGGCGGCCGGAGACGAAGCCAGGCCGGGGCTCTTCCGCTCGGCCTATGCGCTCGACGTGAAGGTGGTGCGCTTCGAGTCGGAGGACGCGCTCCGCCGCGCGCTCGTCAAAGGGGCCGACAACGGAGGCGTCGATCTCGCGGCGCTCTCGGTCTCGACGCTCGGCATGTCGTCGACGCCGCTGCGCGACGCCGCGCCGCGCACGGTGATGTTGCTGGGCCGCAGCCGAGGGCAAGACGTGCTGGGCACACGCAGCGGGTCGCTCGCGCCCGCGCAGCTGGCGGGCAAACGCGTCGCTACCGAGCCGCGCAGCCCGGCGCACTACTTCACGCTCTGGGTGCTCTCGCGCGCTGGTCTGTCGATGCGAGACGTGACGTGGGTGCCGCTCGAGTCGTCGCTTCAGGCAGGTGCAGCGCTGCAGGAGGGGAAGGCCGACGTCGTCGCGGGGTTCGTGGGAGACGTGCACCCGATGGTTCGAGAGCTGGGCGGTTCGCTCGTGTCGACGACGGCCGACGCGCCGCACCTGCTGGCGACGGTGCTGGTCGCGCGCGGTGAGTTCTCGGCGCGCTACCCCGACGCCGTGCGCCGGTTGATTCGGGGCTCCCTCGACGCGAGCGCGCAGGTGGTGAAGGGGCCCGAAGAGGCGGCGCGGGTGCTGGGCACGTTCGCGCCCGAGCTCGGCGACCCGACCGAGGCCATTCTCGCGGCGCCCCCGGCCACCATGCGCGAGAACCTGGCCTTCTTCGGGCTCTCGGGTGAAGCGCCGGTCACGTACGCCGAGCTCTACCAGTCGGCCGTGTCTCTCTCGCAGAAGCTCACCGGGCCGGGCAGTGCGCCAAGCGCCGAAGAGACTGCGGACCTCGGAGCGCTGAAGTACGTTTCGGCGACTCAGCGCCCGTGAGCAAACGATCTCCCAACTACCTGAGGGCCGCGCTGTTGATGCCGGCCAACCTGTTCGCGCTCGCCGCGGGCGGTGTCGCGTCGCTCATCATGGGTGACTGGGTGCCGCTCGCCGCGGCGGGTGGTGCGTCGGCGGCGTACCTCGCGTTCCTCTCGACGATGCCGTCGTTTCGCCGTGCCGTGCGCGCGAACTCCGAAGCGCAGACGTCGGCCGAGGTGGCGAGCCCCGAAGAGGAGCAGGCGTTGCTGGCCGAGCTCGCGCCCAGCCAACGCGAGCACTACGAGCAGCTGCGCGCGCTCAAACAGCGCATTCTCGACGAGTACGGCAAGCTGCCCGGCGGCGGCGTGCTGCAGGCCTCGAGCGAGCAGCGCCTCGACACGTTGCTGACGTCGTTTCTGCGGCTCGTCACGACGCTCAACAGCTATCGCAGGTTCTTGAATGCCGCCGACCGTCAGGCCGTCGAGCGCGAACTCCACGAGCTGGTGGCCGAGGTGGAGACCGAGAAGAACGAGCGGCTCAAAGAGGTGAAGAGCCGGCGCGTCGACATCCTGAAGAAACGGTTGGCCCGCTTCGTCCAGGCCGAAGAGAGCCGGGAAGTGGTGAGCCACCAACTCGCGAGCATCGAGGACCTCTTGCGCCTGACCCAAGAACAGTCCATCGCCATCAGAGACCCGCAGACCGTGACGCGGCAGCTCGACGCGCTCTCGGCCGAGGTGGCCGCCACCGAAGAGACCGTGCGCGACATGGAGTCGTTCATGGTCGTCACCGAAGAGCTCTCGTCGACGCCCGGTTCGCAGGCCGTGAAGGTGCGCTCATGACGAGGCGGGTGTTGGTGCTGGTGCTGCTCGCGCTCGCGGGCTGCTCGAAGTGCGGCAAGAAGCCCGAAGCGGCGAAGGGTGGCATCGAGCAGGTGCTGCCGCGAGGGGCGATCGCCGTCGTGGTGGTGCCCTCGCTGAAGGACTCGGGCGCGAAGCTGACGCTGCTCGAGCAGGTGAAAGTCGCGGGCTTCGTGGCGCCACTGCAGGGGTTCGCCAGCGCGAAGGCCTTTGCCGACGAGGTCGTTCGTCAGCTCGGGGTCGACGTGCGCAGCCCCGCCGAGATGGAGAAGGTCGGGCTCGACCCTTCCCGCGCGATGGGCGCTGCCGTGCTGCTGACCGGTGACGTGTACCTGGTGCTGCCGGTGAAGGATGCGTCGGCGCTGAACGCGCGCCTCGAGGGCATCTCGGTGAACCGGTTTGGAGCCGGCGCCGGTGCCGAGCAGAAGCAGGGCGACATCACCGTGAAGACGTTCTCGACGCAGCAGGGGCAGCCTGCTCGCCTCGGCTACGCCATCGCGAACGGGTGGGCCTTCGTCGGCCGCGACACCATGATTCCCAAGCTCGGGCAGGCCGCTTCGTTGGGAGAGACCGATCGCCTCTCGAAGGACGAGCAGCTCGCCGAGGCGCTGAAGACGGCGGGTTCGCACGATCTCTACGCGTGGCTCGGCAGTGGCAGCCCGGTGCTCCACTCGATGCCGCTGCTCAACGCGTTCGTCACGGTGTCGCTGTCGAACACCGCGCTCGAGGCGCGCATCTCGGGGCAGTGGAAGGACAAGCCAGAGTTGCTCGCCGCGCTCACGCCGCAGAGCGCGCAGGACTTCTCGGGCGTGCTGCCGGCCGACGCGTTCCTGACGGCTCGGTACACCGGTGATGCGAAGGGCCTCGGCGTCATCTCCCGACAGCTCATCGGGCCGAACCTCGCGCGTGCCTTCGAGGCCGGCGGGTTCGACCTGAAGACCGAGGTGCTCGATCGACTGCAGCCGGGCAGCGTGTTCTCGCTCTCGCTCGCCGATCGCCCGCCGATGGATCGTGGCGTGCCGTCGTTCGACATTCGGCAGACGAACCCGTTCTCGTACGCGCATCTGTCGGGCGTCGCGCCGGTGACGTCGGGTGACGTCATCATGCCCACGCTCACGAAGGTGGCCGAAGTGGCGCCGCGGTTCGGGGCGAAGCTCGAGAAGCAACAGCGCGAAGGCAAAGACCTGTTCTTCACGACGTGGGCGCAGGGGCAGGGCGTTCACTTCGCGCCGAAGGGAGCGCTCGTGGCGTTCGCGTCACCGGTGCAGAGACTCGATGCGGTGCTGGCGTCGGAGGCGGCGCCGAAGCCTGCGGCTGCGAGCGCCGACGCGTTCTCGATGTCGGTCGACTTCACGAAGCTCGCCAACTCGGTGCGTGGGTTGCCCGAGAGCGCGTGGGGCCTGGGCGGGTTCGCCCTCAAGCCGACGACCGTGCGCTGGCTCGACGCGACCGACGATCTGAAGGGCCTCTCAGTCACCGTTGGCGCGAAAGACGGCAAGGTGCTGACGACGGTGAAGCTGTCGCTCGCGATCGCCGCGCCCACCGCGAAGGTGCAGTGAGCCGTGATCGAAGCGAAGGACATCAGCCGTGAGTACGACGACGGCGCGAAGGGCCGGCTCAAGGTGCTCGACGGCGTCTCGCTCTCGGTGGCGCAGGGCGAGTTCGTCGCAATCGTCGGGCGCTCGGGCAGCGGCAAGTCGACGCTGCTGCACGTGCTGGGCGGGCTCGACACCGGCTTTCGCGGGCAGGTGACGGTCGCGGGCACGCGGCTCGACGGGCTGCCAGACGCCGCGCTCAGCCGCTTTCGCAACGAGACGGTGGGCTTCGTCTTTCAGTCGTTTCACCTGATGTCGGGCGTGTCGGCGCTCGAGAACGTGCTGTTGCCGGCGCGCTTCTCGGCGACGCCCGTGAACGATCTCGAAGGGCGCGCGAAGGCAGCGCTCGAGCGCGTCGGGTTGACGAGTCATGCGGCGCGCAGCCCCGGGCAGCTCTCGGGTGGAGAACGGCAACGGGTCGCCATCGCGCGGGCATTGTTCTCGTCTCCGAAGGTGCTGCTGTGTGACGAGCCGACGGGAAATCTCGATGCCGAGACGGCCGACGGTGTGGTCGCGTTGTTCAAGCAGCTCAACGCCTCGGGGCTCACCATCGTCGCGGTCACACACGAGGACCGGCTTCGTGGTGCCGCGAGCCGGGTGCTGACGCTGTCGAAGGGCGTGCTGTCATGACCGCGGCGTTCCAAGACGGAGCTGCGTTGCGCGACGGGGCTGCGTTCCACGACGGCGCAGCGTTCCACGACGGCGCTGCGCTTCACGACGGCGCTGCGCTTTACGACGGCGCTGCGTTGCGCGACGGGGCTGCGCTTCACGACGGCGCTCCGTTCCACGCTGTCACGCGCGCGGCGAATCGATGGATGCCTGCTTCGGCGGTGTGCCCATGAGCGGCTCGCTCTGGCCGCTCGTGAAGTTGTCGCTCTCACGCGACCGCCGCAGCGCGATCTCGTCGACGTTCGGCCTCGCCATCGGTGTCGCCTCGCTCGTCTTCTTCGTCTCACTCGGCCTCGGCGTCGGCCGAATCGTTCGCGAGAAAGTCTTCCCCGTCGACACCAGCCTCGTCGAGGTCGTGCCTGCGCAGCTCTCGTTCGGCCTGCTCGGAGGCGGCACACTGGACGAGCCCACGGTCGCGCGGCTCGAGGCGCTGCCGGGCGTGAAGCGCGCCTACAAGAAGATGAACGTGCGAGCCCCAGCGGTCACCATCTACCGCGGAGACTTCTTCGGCCGCCCGCTGCACATGGGCCTCGAGATTCTCGCCGTCGGCGTCGAGCCCGACTTCGTGAAGGGCGACCTCATGCTCGGAGACTTCGCCGACCCAGGCCCTGACAAACCGATTCCCGCCATCGCGTCGACGCGGCTGCTCGAGATCTACAACAAGAGCTTCGCGCCCCAGCGCTCGCTGCCGCAGCTCTCGGGGCAGATGCTCGCGGGCTTCATCTTCCCCGTCGATTTCAACCGCTCGTTCGTGACCAGCACGAACCCGAACGAGTCGGCCATTCCCTCTCAGGCCCAGCTCGTCGGGGTCTCGGACCGCGCGATGCTCGCCGGCATCACCATTCCCCTCGACGTGGCGCGCCGGCTCAACGCCGCCGCCAACAAAGACGCGAAGACCTTCACTGCCGTCACCCTCGCCGCCACCGACCCCTCGCAGGTGCCGCAGCTCGTCGCCGCCGTGAAGGCGATGGGACTGCGCGTCGACGATCAGGATCGCCGAATGGCCGAGAACGCCGGAGCCGCCGTGGCCATCAGCACCTCGAGCCTCGCGCTGCTGTCGGTGCTCATCTGTCTGCTCGCGGCCTTCAACATCGCGCATGCGTTCTCGGCGTCGGTGCGCGCGAGAGAAAAAGAGCTCGGTGTGATGCGCGCCGTCGGTGCCAGCCGGTCGGCGCTCTTCCGGCTCGTGCTGGCCGAGGCGCTGTTGCTCGGCCTGCTCGGTGGACTCATCGGAACCGCGCTGGCGTTGCTCGCCGGGTACGGCCTCGACGTGGCGGCGGTGCGCTTCGTGCCCGAGTTCCCCTTCAAGCCCGAGACCTGGTTCGAGCGCCCGCTCTGGCTGATGGGCGGCGGCGTCGTGCTCGGGGCGCTGGCTGCCGTCGCCGGGGCTTTTCTGCCTGCACGCCACGCCTCCCGAACCGACCCCGTTCGGGTGTTGGCCGGCTGAGGCGTCCTTCTCCACACCCGCTCCCACATCGGAAAAATGGGTGATGCGGTTCGTTGCACGGTTCTGGAATCGGTCGGGTACGCTCGCCAGGTTTTCAGCGTGCATCGACGTCGAAGGACTCCGTGACTACCGCTCCGAAACGCCAGCCGATTCCGTTCGGGAAGTACCTGCTGCTCGACCGCATCAACATCGGCGGTATGGCCGAAGTGTGGCGCGCCAAGACGTTCGGCG
>JAEUJR010000343.1 GCA_016793585.1 Archangium sp. | reverse complement strand
CGACGTACCAGATCAAACGGGGCGACACGCTCTCGGCCATCGCAGCCCGCAACCACACCAGCGTCTCGGCGCTGATGCAGGCGAACCCGAATATCAAGAACGCCGATCTCATCTACGCCGGCGACACGCTCAACATCCCCGGGCGCAACGACAGCTACGGCGCGCGGCCACCGGCCGATCACACGCCCGCGATTCGTCCGCAGCAGGGGCCGTCGCCGGTCGACGCGCCAGCGGGCAGCCGCGGCAGCGCCTTCGAGACGGCGCGCCAGTACCTCGGGTGGAACGCGCGCGATCTGAAGGTCTCGAACAACCCCGTTGGTCGCGCGATGCACGACTGGGTGCCCAACAACGTGAACTGCGCGAACTTCGTCTCGGGCGTGCTCCAGGCGTCGGGACAGATCAGCGCCAGCCAGCACAACAACAGCGTCTACGGCCTGATGCACAACCTCGATCGCGACCCGCAGTTCCGTCGCGTCTCGCTGCAGAACGCGCGGCCGGGTGACGTCGTCTCGATGCGCACGGCGCACGGTCAGCACGTGGTGATGTTCGCGGGCTGGCAGAACGGGCGCCCCACCTTCATCGGCTCGAACAACGTGAACCGCGACGGCAGCCAGCGCGTCACCATCAGCTCGATGAACTACCCCATCATGGCGATTCACCAGTACCAGGGCTGAGCGTCGCCGCAGTACAACTGCGCTCGTGTCGTCGTTCGCCCTCGCAGAGTTGAACACCCTGCGCTCGTTCGCGGCCCGGAGGCTGGCGAACCCGCATGGCCAACAGCTCGTTCACTCCCTCGACGGCGTCGACTGGAAACAGGCGCTGAACGATCGGCCGCTCGCCCCGTGGGACATGAGCCTCGGCTTCCACACGCCGTACTGGAGCTCGTTCACCGAAGAGCAACGGCTCGCGCTCAACCACTGGACGTACGCGATGATGTACTTCCGCATCGGCGACGGCGAGCGCTTCGTGGTGTGCAGCAACCGCGTGGTGGCCGATCTCGTCGAGTCGCAGGAGCGAGAGCTCGCCGGGCTGCTCCGCCTCGAGACGGACGAAGAGCTCGATCACATCAAGGCCTTCGGCCGCGTGTTCAGCTCGGTGCAGCAGCGTCACGGCTTCGTCGCCGCGAAGATGCCGGTGAAGCCGCTGCGCCCGCTCATCGTGAACGACCGCTTCATTCGGCTGCTGGTGGGCGCGTTCGGAGCCGACTTCGTCGTCACGTACTACTTCGGCCGCGGGCTCGTGAATCACATGGGCAAGGCGTTCGAGACGAAGGTGGCCACGCTCGACGGTGGCAGCCCCGCGCTCGCGAAACTGTCGATGCTCCACACCGTCGACGAGAACCGCCACATGGCCGTCTCGCGCATGATGGCGGCGTGTGCGTACGAGCTGCTCCACCGCCGCAGGAATCGCAGCGCGCTCTACGAGGCGGCGAACCACGTGATGCAGAAGGCGGTGCTTCGGTACACGTTCTCAGACCGCGTCACCACGGGCCAGGAGCGGGCGATGTCGCACGCGATGGTGCCCCAGATGAAGACGCTCGCGGGCCTCGACCGGCAGCTGCTCACCGCGTGCATCGACGCGCACTTCGACGGCGTCACGGGCATCGAGCATGCGAAGAACGCCTTCATGCCGAAGTTCAATCAGCGCCTCATGGAGCGCGCCTGCCTCTCGGGTGACGAGAAGCGCATGTGGTTCGACGTGCTCAACGGTCTGCAGCGAAACCTGGAGTTCTTCCCCAAAGGCTGGCGGCCGGGTGACGGGCTGGTGACCGAGGCCTTCGATGACGAAGGGCCATCGGCGCTCGCGTCGTGAGCCTCAGCTCACCGTCGGGCCGCGGGCGTGGCGCGCGGCGGCGTCATCGTGCCGTCGCGATCGCTGCCGCCAGGCAGGCGCATGACGAAGGTCGTGCCCTTCTCGGGGTTCGCGCGCGCCATCACCTCGCCGCCGTGGCTGTCGACGATGCGCTTCACCACCGCGAGGCCCAGGCCGGTGCCCGTCGCCTTGGTGGTGAAGAACGGCTGAAACATCTTCTCGGTCGCGCGTGACGACAGCCCCAGCCCTTCGTCGCGCACCTCGACCACGAGCCAGGGCACCTGCAGCCGCGCACCGGGAGCGGGCGGCTCGATGGTCGCCGTCACGGTGATGACCCCACCTCGCGGCATCGCCTGCGCGGCATTCACCACGAGGTTGATCAGCGCCTGGCGGAGCAGGTGCGCGTCGATGGGAAACGGAGGCAGCTCCCGGTCGAACGAGGTGACGACCTTGAGCGGGCTCGACGGCGGGAGCGTCTGCGTCGCCGCGTCGATGGCGCCCGCGATGAAGGGCTCGATGGCGATGGCCTTCTTCACGAGCTCGTACGGCCGCGCGAAGTCGAGCAGGTCGGCCACGATGCGGTTGAGCCGATCGGCTTCTTCGCCCACCATGTTGAGCAGCATCTCGGCGTCACCGGTCGGTCGGGTCAGCCGCTTGAGCGTGGTGAGCGAGTTGAAGATGACGCCGAGCGGGTTTCGCACCTCGTGGGCCATGACGGCGGCCAGCTCACCCAGCGCGGCGAGCCGCTCGTGCCGCACGACCTCGGCCTGCGCGCGCGCGAGCTCGTCGTAGCTGGCCTTCAGGTCGGCGTAGAGGCGCTGCGACTCCTGGTACAGCCGCTGGCGCTCGAGCATCGACGCCATCTGCACGCCGAGGATCTCTGCGCTGCGCAAGTCTGACTCCGAGAACGGCTTCAGCGCGCGACGGAAGAGGCTCAACATGCCGACGCTCTGATCTTCGAGCGTGAGCGGCACGATGGCGGCCTGGTTGAAGCCCTCTTTGCCGACGAGCGTCGCGCCTTCGGGCATCGCGTCGACGGGCATCGAGACAGGGCCGCGCCCGATGGGGCCGTCAGGCAGGGTGAAGGTACGGTAGGCCTCGACGAGCGCGCCGGAGTAGCCGAACGCGTCGCCGACCAGCACGAAGTGGCCGGTCTCGCGCTCGAAGCGGTGCAGGGTGCCGGCGTCGGCGCCCGTCGTGCGGCAGACCGTCTCGAGGGCCTGGCGGCACAGCTCCTTGACGTCGCTGCGCGTGGTCGACACCGCCAGCGTGTGCACGAGCTCGAGCTCGGCGTTGCGGCGATCGAGCAGCTCGAGCCCTTCGACGACGCCCAGGGCGCTGCCGACCTGCAGCGCGAACAAGCTCAGCAGCGGCATGTCGGACTCGAGCAGGTCGTCATGCATGAAGATGACGGCGCCCCAGTTGTCACGGCGAATCGAGAGCGGGGCGACGATGGCGCTGGTGCGCACCGACTGCGCGACGAATGGCCGCAGCGACGAGGGCGCCTCGACCAGCTCGAGCCACCCGGTCGTCGCGGTCCTCAAGTCAGCCACGAAGACGCCGCGATCGGTGCGCATGACCGACACCAGCTCTTCACTCGTCAGCCGCGGAAACCCCGCCAGCTGCGCCTTCACGGCTTCGGAGAGGGCCAGCAGATCGGGGCGGGCCGTGAGGTAACGCAGCGAGTACTCGTCCTGGGTCAGCTCGACGATGGCCACGTCGAAGCCCATCACCTCGAGGCCCGAAGCGCCCACCGAGAGCGCGTCTTCGATCTTCCGCTCACGCTGAACCTTGAGCGTGACCTCGGTCAGCGCCCTCGCCAGACCCTCTCGCTGTAAAGGCCGTTGCAGCACGAGCCCGAAGTATCCACCGAAAGGGGGCAGTTCCTCTCGGGGTTTGAGAAGAAAGCTCTGTATTCGACAGGTTACGCACCATCGTGGTGCCCACTGCCGATAACATCGCATGGGCATGCTCTCCCTTCGACGCGCGCTGATTCTCCTCTTCGTCGTGGTCGCGCAGGTGGCCCTCGCGCAGCCGTGCACCGAGCTGCCGATTCTCTTCATCGTGCAGGACAAGTCGGGCTCGATGGCGGGCTCTCCGACGGGGGGCACGGCGTCGGCGACGAACCCCTCGAAGTGGACCATCGCGTCGGCGGTGGTGCCGCAGATGGCCTCGACCTTCGCGAACCGGTTTCGCTACGGCGTGATGATGTACCCGGGCGCGTCGACCTCGTTCGCGTGCACCACAGGCACCATCGTGCAGGGCGTGCCGGGAACGGCCGCGCAGGTCGCCTCGGCGTTCGCGTCGGTGGGCCCTGGCGGTGGAACCCCGACGGCCGCGTCGCTGCTCGCGGTGCGCAGCTACCTCACCACCATCTCGTCGACGGCGCCCATCTACGTGCTGCTCATCACCGACGGTCTGCCCAACTGCAACCTGGGCCTCGACCCGGCGACGTGCGCCACCACGACGCCCGGCTGTCTGAATACCAGCACCTGCAGTGGCTCCTCGTGCTGCGGCCTCGGCGCGAAAGACTGCCTCGACAACAACGCGACGGTGCAGGCGGCGGCCTCGCTGCGGGCGCTGGGTATCAAGACCTACGTCGTCGGCTTCGACCAGGCGCTCACGAGCGGCAACAACAAGGCGGTGCTCGACGCGGTGGCGGCAGCGGGCGGCACGACGTCGGCGTACGTCGCGTCGAATCAGGCGGCTTTGACCTCGGCGCTGAACTCCATCGCGCAGAGCACGAGCACGTGCTGCCAGAACGCCTGCACCCAGGGCGCGACGCGCTGCACGGCGAGCGGCGGGCGTGAGCAGTGTCAGCTCGACCCGGTCACCCAGTGCACCAACTGGTTCAGCGGCAACTGCCCTGCCATGTCGGTCTGCACCGGAGGCTCCTGTGTCTCGTGTACCAACCAGTGCACGCTGGGCACGCAGCAGTGTTCGTCGGGCACCGAGAGCACCTGCGTGACGGGCCCCGGCGGCTGCACCGTGTGGCAGACGGTCAAGAACTGCGGCTACGGCGAGGTCTGCAACGGCACCACCTGCAGCAGCTGCCAGGGCTGCACGATGGGCGCGAGCCGCTGCACGGCGAACGGCATCGAAGAGTGCCAGTGGAGCATTCTGTCGGGCTGCACGCAGTGGGTTGGCCGGAACTGTCCTTCGGGGAGCGTGTGCAGCAATGGCAGCTGTGCCTCGTGCAACAGCACCTGCACGGCCGGCTCGACCCGCTGCTCGGGAAGAAACGTCGAGACGTGCGTCGCCGATGCGCGCGGCTGCACGTCGTGGAGCACGGGCCAGACCTGCGCGACGTTCTGCTCGGGTGGCGCGTGCGGCACGTGCGGCACCTCGTGCACCAACGGCGCGACGCGCTGCAACGGCAACGGCGTCGAGACCTGCGGCACCGACGCGAACAGCTGCCCCGTGTGGGGCCCGGCGCAGCGCTGCCCGGCCAACGCGTACTGCGCAGCGGGCAATTGTGTGGCCTGCGCGACGACGTGCACCCAGGGTGCGAAGCGTTGTGGCGCCAACGGTGCCGTCGAGACTTGCCAGCTGCAGACGACGGGCTGCACGAATTGGGTGGCGACGAGCCAGTGTGACGTGGGCGCGGGAGAGCAGTGCAACGCGGGCGTGTGCATTCCGCCATGTCAGAACGCGTGCACGAACGGGGAGCGCCGGTGCGCGACGAAGAACCCGCAGCGGTGTGAGGTGGCTCCGACGGGGTGCACCATTTGGCGCGACGAAGCGGACTGCAGCGGAGCGACCACCTGCGTGAACGGCGGCTGCTACGAATCGTGTGGCACTGATGAGCTCGAGACGTGCGCTCCGGCGAACACCATCTGTACAGGATTGCCGCAGGGCCGGTTCTGTCTGCCCGGCTCCGGTTCGGGTGGTGGCAGCGCAGGCACTGGCGGTGGAACGTCGGGAACGGGCGGCGGCACGTCAGGCACTGGCGGTGGAGCGTCGGGCACGGGTGGCGGCACGTCAGGCACCGGCGGCGGCACCTCGGGAACGGGTGGTGGAGTCAGCGGCAGCGGCGGTGGCTCTGGATCGTCTGGCGGCGGCGTCTCGGGTTCGGGCGGAGGAACGGCTGGCACCGGAGGCGGCGTGAGCGGCAGTGCGGGCGGAACAGGCACGGGCGGCAACGGTGGTCAGGCTGGCGGCAGCGGCAGCGGCAGCAACACCATCGGCGTCACGGGCGGCAGCGGCACCGAGCGCATCGGAGCGACGGGCATGGGTTGCGGTTGTTTCGGCGCCGAGGGGCTCTCACCGCTGTTCTTCGGGCTGATTCTTCTCGCCCGCCGCCGCCGGTCGTTGGTCTCGGAGCGGTAAGTGCTGGGCGGCTGCGAAGCTTGGCAGCCTGAGCGCGAGCTGGCGGTCGGGTGCCGATGAGCCCTATTCCGGCTCGCTATAGATCAGCCCCAAGGGTGTCACCGGCTGTCAGGAGCTGGCTGTGATTCAAATCCTTGTCGCCGTTGCCCTGCTTGCGGAGCCTCGGTCGCGCTCGTGGCTGGGCGTCTCTTTGGTTGAAGATGGCGCCTGCCTCAGGGTCGCCGCCATGGCGACAAACGGACCCTTTGCCAGCGGTGGCGGCAAGCTGAATCAGTGCATCGCACGAATCAGGGGACACCGGGTCAGCACGCCAAAGGATGCTCGAGCCATCATCTCCGCCCAGCTTGATGGCCAAATCGCAGACATTGAACTGTCGACAGGAGAGCGGGTTCGCGTTCGACTCGAGCGCGAGCCTGCCGACTCGTTGGCACAAATTTGCCTGGGAACTGCCGAGACCCAAGTCGTGGTCATTGTCTCGACCGGGACCAGAGAGCGTGCGGTTGTCTACAGGACGCCCGTAACGCTAGGCAGTGTGATTCTGAATGAGCACCTGAGCGGGCCCGTGAGCGTGCTGATTCGAACCTGTGCAAACCCAATCGCTCGGTTGGTCGACCAGCCATCGCTCGACCTGCAGTTGACCTTTGGAAGTGCGGTTGTTGTGGAGAAGCGCCCTGCAGGTGTCCCCCCGGCAGCTTCGGCACCGACGACGAAGCGGGTTGGGTCCGACGATGATTCACTTTGACGGCCGGCCGGACTTCACCTTCTCGTGAACGCGAGAAAGAACTGATCAGGCAAGAACGTCCACGAGGACGACAACACGTAGCCCGCTGAGACGAGCTCCGAGGTCACCTGCTCGGCGTCGATCTTCTCGGCATCGGGCGGGCCCTTCTTGCTGCCCTTCTTGAAGTCGATGATCACCAACCGCCCACCCGGCTTCAGCGAGGCGGCCAGCTTGGTGAAGTACACCTGCCGCTCCTCGATGTGATGGTACGTGTCGACGATGATGATCGAATCGACCGGCTCGGGAATCTTCGCGTCGTCGAACGCGCCGAGCACGACCTTCAAGTTCGTCAGCTTCTCGGTCACCGCGCGCTTCTTCAGGTAGTCGACCATCGAAGACTCGACGTCGACGCCGTACACGGTGCCCTGCGGCAGCGCGCGCGCGAACCGCACCGAGAAGTAGCCCGTGGCCGAGCCGATGTCGGCGAGCAGCGCTCCCGGGGGCAGGCCCAGCGCCTTGATGACCTCGTCTGGCTGCTGCCACTCGTCGCGCGCCGGGTCTTCGAAACGCGCGGCCCACTCCTCGGCGTGCTCGAACCGATGCGGCATGTGCTCGTCGGAGGTGTCGGCACGCTTGGGGCACGCAGTGCAGAGCAACAGGACGAAGGCGATGAACGAAGAACGCATGGCGCGCATCTATCGCGACCCGATTCCAGTTTCGCCCCGTTTCATGGTGAGGTGGCCGCTCCGTCTTCGCCGGGAGA
>JAEUJR010000318.1 GCA_016793585.1 Archangium sp. | reverse complement strand
TGGGGTGCACCGTTCGCGGCGCCGAACTGGTCGCCTTGATGCGCACGCGTCTGCCTTGACGAATCGCCTTCGCGAGCGCGAGCACGCGTTCGTCTTCTCCCCCGACGGGCCTCGACACGAACCGCACCTGCTGGCTCGAGCGCATGGCCGTCTCACGCACGCCGTCGGGCAGTGACTCGAGCAGCTTCGCCCTCGCCCGCCTGGCCGCGTCGTCGAGCCCGATGGCCGAGAGCGCGGGAATCGGGTGCGAGAGAATGACGCCGAGCGCCTCGGCCTCCTCCGTCGAGAGGCCGGTCAGGCGGGTGCGATAGTTGAACCCCAGCTCCACCCCGCCGCGCGCGCCGCGATGCACGACGACCGGCAGCCCCGCTTCACCCAGCGCCTCGAGGTCGCGCAGCACCGTGCGCCGGTTCACCTCGAGCTCGGCCGCCAGCTGGGCGCAGTTCATTCGCCCGCGGTTCTGCAGCAACAACAACAGCTGGAGCAGCCTCGAGGCGCGCACGAACACGACCGTTTCAAATACGACAGAAGATGTCACCTTTGGTCGTTCAGGGTGTCGCTCACCCATGAAGACCTTCTCCATCTCGAAGCAGCTCCCGGTGGACTCCGCCCGTGTCTGGGCGGTGCTCACCAACGCCTCCAAACTCGCCAGCGGGCCCATCGGAATCACCAGGCTCGAGGGCACCGTCGCGCTCGGTCAGAAAATCACGCTGTGGACCGAGGCCACCGGCGACCGCCCGTTCAAGCTCACCGTCACCTCGCTCGAAGCCGGCAAGCGCATGGTGTGGGAAGGCGGCATGCCGCTCGGGCTCTTCAAGGGCGTTCGCCGTTTCACGCTGACGCCGCGAGACGGCGGCGTACTCTTCGACATGAGCGAGACGTTCAGCGGCCTCATGTCGGGCCTCATCGTGAAGTCGATTCCCGACCTCACCCCGTCGTTCGAGAAGTTCGCCACCGGCCTGTTGGCCCTTGCCCAGAAAGAGTGAACGAAATGGCCGCGAAGAAGCCTGCGAAGAACGCCGTCACGTATGGAACCGGCACCGTCGACGACCCGTGGATTCTCAAGACGCCGCCGCTGTCTTCGGAGTTTCAGGCGTGGCGCGACGAGACGCTGAAGCCGCCCGCGCTCGTCGTGCAGGTCGGCACCACGAAGCTCTCGTACGACCTGCGCTGCCTCGAGGACTGCGTCGCGATGCTGAAGAAGGCGAAGGACTGGGTCGCGCTGGGCAACGCCGACGAAGGCAAGCCGACGCCCGAGGGCAGCGTCGAGGCGTGGGCGCGCTCACCGAAGAACCCGCTCGGTGGCTACTACGGCCTGCGCAAGGGCTACCGCGGCCGCTTCGCGAACTACGTGACGCCGGTGCTCGAGCTGCTCGGCAAGGTCGAGCTCGAGCACGAGCCTCGCAACAACCGGGTGCGCGCGAAGGCGGGTTGATGGCCATCAACGACGATGTCAGTGCGAGTGCGACGATGACGGCGCCCATGAGAGTTGAGGCACGGGGGCCGTCATGGCTGATCATCTCGTCGTCGGCGTGGGGGCATCGGCGGGTGGGCTCGAGGCTCTCGAGAAGTTCTTCGACTCGATTCCCTCCGAGCTGAACGCCGCCTTCATCGTCGTTCAGCACCTGTCACCCGACCACAAGAGCCTGATGGCCGACCTGCTCTCGAAGCACACGAGCATGCCGGTGCGGGAAGCAGTCGATGGCCAGCAGGTGCTGGTCGGCACGGTGACGATGGTGCCCCCGCACGCCAACCTCGAGCTCGAGGGCGACCGGCTGCGGTTTCGCGAGCGCATGAACGGGCACTCGCCGAACCTGCCCATCAACCTCTTCTTCCACTCGTTGGCCGAGACGTACGCCGAGCGCGCGGTGGGCGTGGTGCTCTCGGGCACCGGCAGCGACGGGCGCGACGGCATCAAGCGCATCAAAGAAGCAGGCGGCGTCGTGCTCGCGCAGGACCCATCGACGGCGCGCTTCGACGGCATGCCGCTGGCCAGCATCGCCACCGGGCTCGTCGACCTCGTCACCTCGCCCGAGGCCATGGGCCAGGAGCTGCTCGCGCTCTGCGTGCATGGAGGCAGAATCGCGCTGCCGCCGAACGACCTCGACGACGCATCGATTCTGGCGATTCAGGCGCAGCTGCTCGACGTCTCGGGCATCGACTTCTCGGAGTACAAACGCGCCACGGTGATGCGGCGGGTCGCCCACCGCATGGCCACCCTCGGCGTGCCGACGCTGGGAGAGTACCGGCGGCGGCTCGAGCTCGACCGCACCGAGGTGACGACGCTCTCGCGCGAGCTGCTCATCAACGTCACCCAGTTCTTCCGCGACCCCGAGGTGTTCGAGGCCCTCAAGACGCAGCTGTTGCCGCAGCTGTGCATGCGCTCACGCAAGGAGCCGCTGCGCGCGTGGGTGGCCGGCTGCTCGACTGGCGAAGAGGCCTACTCGCTCGCGATGCTGCTCGCCGAAGCGGCGCCGAAGAACGGGTTCAAGATCTTCGCCACCGACGTCGACACACAGGCCATCGAGATTGCCGCGCAGGGCGTGTACCGCGAGAGCGATCTCGCCGACATCAAGGAGCCGCTGCGCAGCCGCTACTTCCAGCGCGTCGGTTCATCGTTCCAGGTCGACCGCGAGCTGCGCCGGCACATTCTCTTCGCGCCACACAACGTCGCCCGCGACCCGCCCTTCACGCGCCTCGACCTCGTGTCGTGCCGCAACATGCTCATCTACCTGCTGCCCGCCATTCAGAAGCGTGTGCTGGCCACCTTCGCGTTCGCGCTCAAGTCCGACGGGGTGCTGGTGCTGGGCAGCAGCGAGTCGCTGGGCGCGATGAGCACCCGCTTCCGCACCGTCGACGAGCGCCTCAAGCTGTACCAGCGCCTCGAGGGCCCGCGCATTCACCTCACCGAGACGATGTCGGCCGGCACACCGGCGCGGCAGCTTCCCCCTCCGCCCACCGACCTGCAGCAGGCCGTCGACGCCGCCACGCGCGTGCTGCTCGACGGCGTGGTGCCTGCGGCGGTGCTCACCAACGAGGCCCTCGAGGTGCTGCGCGTCTTCGGCAACGCCGAGCGGCTGCTCTCACTGCCCGTGGGCCTGGCGAACCTGCAGCTCACTGGCCTGGTGCCCCAGAACCTGCAGACCATCACCAGCCTCGCGACGCACCGCGCGCTCACCACCAACGCCGACACGGTGATGGCGACGCCCGACGCCGAGAGCGGCGTGGGCGCCATTCGGGTGCAGCCGTTCGTCGCCGGCCGCTCCGAGGCGCGCTACCTCGTCATCAGCTTCGAGCGCTCGGTCAGCCAGCACCCCCTCAACCAGACGCCGCTCACCGACGAGGCCGAGCGGCAGATGGCCGAGCTGCAGCGTGAGCTGCTCTTCGTGCGCGAGAGCCTGCAGGCCACCATCGAAGAGCTCGAGACCTCGAACGAGGAGCTGCAGGCCACCAACGAAGAGCTGCTCGCCGCGAACGAGGAGCTGCAGAGCACCAACGAAGAGCTGCAGTCGGTCAACGAAGAGCTCAACACCATCAACACCGAGCACCAGTCGAAGATCGCCGAGCTGGTGCAGACGAACACCGACCTCGACAACCTCATCGAGGCCACCACCATCGGCACCATCTTCCTCGACGCGAACCTGATGCTGAGGCGCTTCACGCGGGCGGCGACGCTGCGCTTCTCGTTGCTCGCGCGCGACATCGGCCGGCCCATCGAGCACATCACGCACCAGTTCAAGGACTTCCAACTGCTCGACGAGCTGCGCCGCGTGCAGCAGACGAAGGAGCCCCTGGAGCGCGAGGTCAGCACCGTCACGGGGGACCGCTACGTGCTGCACCTCACGCCGTACCTCACCGAGAGCCGGCAGGTGAGCGGGGTCGTCGTCTCGTTCGTCGACGTGACGAAGCTGCGCGAGGAGGAGCATGGGCGCGCGCGCCTGCAGCAGGTCATCGACTCGTTGCACGAGCAGGTCGCCGTCGTCGATGCGCAGGGCACGATTCGCTTCGTCAACCGCGCGTGGAACACCTTCGCCAACGAGAACGCAGCCGGCGCGCAGCTCGTCGGGTTGGGCGTGGGCGCGAACTACCTGGCCGCGTGCCTCAACGCCCCCGAAGCACACGCCCTGCTGCGGGGCGTGCTGAGCGGCGGCGTCGACAAGGGCGAGCTCGAGTACCCCTGTCATTCGCCGACCGAGCAGCGATGGTTCCGCATGTACGTGCGCCCCCTCGGTGACGGCTCGGGCGCGGTCATCAGCCACCTCGACGTCACCGAGAACCACCGGAACGGCGATGCGTCATGAAGAACGTGCGCTTCAGCAGGCTGCGGGAGCAGGCCATCGCGGTGCTTGGCAGTCGGCTGTCTCAGAACGACGACGCCGCGGTGCTGCTGCACGAGATGGAGGTGCTGCAGACCGAGCTCGAGCTTCAGCAGGACGAGCTCGTCGAAGCCGAGCAGCGCGCCTCGCAACTGGCCGAGCACTACCAGCAGCTCTTCCTCGAATCGCCGCTGGGGCTCGTGCTGCTCGACGGGAGCCAGCAGGTGAAGGAGTGCAACCACCGCGCGCTGCAGCTGCTCGGGCTGGGTGAGAGCGCGCCCGAGCTGCTCGACTTCGAGCGCTTCATCGCCCCTGAAGACCACTCCCGCTGGGACGCGTTGACCGAGCGCGGCGTGGCGGGGCCCACGCAGGCCGAGCTGCACCTTCGCCAGTTCGGCGGCGAGCGGCGCCTGTGCTCGATGACGCTCAGCCGGCACAAGGGCGGCCTGCTCGTCAGCCTCGACGACATCACACAGCTGCGCGCGGCCGAGGCCCAGCGGCGCTTCGCCGACGAGCGGCTGGCACGGGTGCTGCGTGACTCGAAAGACGGCGTCGTCTTCGTCGACGCGGTGAGCGGCCTCATCGCCGAGGTGAACGCCGCCTTCGCCACCGTCCTGGGGGCGCAGCTCGACCAGCTCGTCGGCGCCTCGCTCGACACGCTCTTCCCCGCCGAAGACCTGGTGCGCCAGCAGCTCGCGTACCGCCAGGCGGCGGCGCAACCACTCGAGCATCAGACGGTGCCGCTCCGCTTCAAGACGCGCAGCGGCGGCGTTCTGCACACCGAGGTCGCCGTCGGGCGACTCACCGAGGGCTCGCGCGTCTACGTCACCTTGCTGGTGCGCGACGTGTCGGCGCGCCTTCGCGTCGAGGCCGAGCGTGAAGCGCTGGTTCGCAGCCGGCACCAGTCGCAGAAGATGGAGGCGCTCGGCCAGCTCGCGGCGGGCATCGCGCACGACATCAACAACGTGCTCGCGGCGATTCTGGCCTGCGCCTCGACACCCGACGAGGCGAGCCCCGAAGAGACGGCCGAGGCGCTCGCCGAGATTCGCCAGGCAGCGCTGCGGGGCCGCGACGTCACGGGCCGGCTCGGCGCGCTGACGAGACCCAGGCCGCTGCGCCCCCAGCGCTTCGACCTGCTCGCGGTGCTGCGTGAGTTGCTCGCGCTGCTCAAGCACTCGTTGCCCCGCACCATCGAGCTCGTGCTCGACGGCCCGACAGGCGCCTGCTTCATCGAAGGCGACGCTGGCGAGTGGCACCAGGCGTTCTTGAACCTGGCCATCAACGCCCGCGACGCGATGCCGAAGGGCGGGCGGCTGCGCTTTGGGGTTCGGTCGGCGCCGATGGGCGTCACGGTCTCGGTCGAAGACTCGGGCAGCGGCATGACGAGCGACGTCCTGGCGCGCGCCTTCGAGCCGTTCTTCACGACGAAACCGGTGGGGGTCGGCACCGGGCTGGGCCTCGCCCACGTGCATGCGGTTGCGCGCGCACATGACGTCACACCTCAAGTGACGTCGGTCGTCGGTCAGGGAACGACGTTTTCCTTCCACTTCCCCCGGGCGCACCTGCAGGTGGCGGAGCCTGCGGTGCCGACGGCGAAGGTGCTGCGCTACGCAGGGCGCGCCCTGGTGGTGGACGACGACCCGGCGGTGCGCCGCTCCACGTCACGGCTGCTGGGCATGCTGGGCGTCGAGGTGCTCGAAGCAGACTGCGGAGAGCGTGCGCTCGAGGTGCTCGAGGTCGAAGCAGCCACCTTGAACGTCATCGTCACCGACCTCACCATGCCGCGCGGTGATGGCGCGCAGCTGGCGAAGGTTGCACACGCGCGCTGGCCCTCGATTCCGGTGTTGGTGGTGACGGGCGACCTGACCGAGTCACGACGCGCGGCGCTCGAAGAGGCGCAGGTCGTCGGCATTCTGGCCAAGCCCTACTCGACCGAAGAGCTCGCCGGGCTGCTCGGCCCGCACCTGCCGAAGCGTCAGGGGTAGCGGCTCAGGGCGCGCGGTCGAAGCGCTCGACCCACGAGGCGCCTTCGCTGACGACGGTGGCGCGGCTGCCGTTCAGGGTGACGACGGCCGTGCGGGCCTGCCCCTTCGCCGACACCTGCACCACGGCAGCGCCGAGCGCCAGCTTCACGGTCGACGTTCCGCTCGTGCCCGAGGTGAGCGCCGAGCGGGCGAGCCAGAGCGACGCCAACCGCTCCTGCTCGGCGCGCGAGCCGGTGGGGTCGACCTGCAGCCGCATCGCGAACACCGCGCCGAGCGCGAGCAGCGACAGAATCACCATCGTCATCAGCAACAGCGTCGAGCCGCGCTTCATCGCGCACCTCCGAGTGGAAGCACGAGCGTGATGGGCGGGTCTTCGGGCAGCTGCGCGATGCGCACCGTCAGCACCGGGCCCGTGCGCACGAACTCCCGCACGTGTCGAACGAGCGCGCGCGTACCACCGCACGACGCCGGCGCTTCACGCACGACTGAGGTGTCGAGCAGCCGGTAGGAGACGGGCCCGCAGGCGGCGCCTTCGAAGGTGAGCCCGGCAGCCGAGAGCGCTCCCTGGCGCGCGTCGAGCCGAAGCTCTTCGCTCAGGTCGCGCAGCTGCTCCGCCGCTTCGAGCGTCGCGTTGGCCTTCTGGAAGTCGGCCGCGCCGCGGTTGAAGAAGAGGAAGATGAGGGGAACGAGGATGGCCAGCAACGTGAGCACGATGGCCAGCTCGACCATGGTGAAGCCGCGACGCATCAGGGCGCTCCTTTCGCGAACACGGTCAGCTCTCGGGTCGTGTGCGCGAGCCCCCAGGAGACCTTGAGCGTGACGGTGCGCCCCTGCTTCGACCGCTCGAGGTGCGCGTCGGGCAACGCCGCGAGCAGCGCAGCTTCGACGGCTGCATCGGGCGCCACGCCGGTCGACACCGCCTCGGCTTCGAACTCGAGCACCTGGGTGGCGCGCTCCTGCAGAAGGCGCTCGTTCGCGCGCAGCCGCGCCGACGTGCCTGCCTGGAGCAGACCGACCGTCACGATGCCCAGGAGCGCGACCGTGACCATCGCCTCGATGAGGGTGAAACCGCTCGGGCGTCTCATGCGACCTCCTGCAGGCCAGCCGCTCTGAGCCACAACGTGCCGGCCGCGACCCGTGTGCGACCGAGCCCAGAGCAGCGGGGGCACGTGGGTGATGCGTCTTCACAGGCGCGCGTCTCGAGGCGCTGATGCAGCACTGCCACCAACGTCTGGTCGAGCAATGGCTGCTCGAGGCCGAGGTCGAGCAGTCGTTGGCGCGCTTCGTTCGCCGAGCCCGCGTGAAGCCCGGCGAGCACGAGCCGCCCCGTGTGTGCGGCCCTCAAGGCGAGCGTCGCTTCACCCCCGGTGCGCACCTCACCGACCGCCAGCACGTCGACGTCTTGCCGCAGCGCTGCGACGAGCGCCGCTTCACCGGTGAGGCCACGCTCGGGCGAGAGCTCGACCTGGTCGACGGGTACGCCTGCGACGCGGAGCCGCTGCTCGACCGGGTCTTCGAGCGAGAGGTGCGCGCCGTGCCGGTGCTTCGCGAGGTGCGCCAGCGCGGCGTAGAGCGTCGTCGTCTTTCCACCTCCGGATGGGCCCGCGACGATGATGAGGCCCGACGCGCTCTGCGTGAGCGCGTGCTCGAAGCGGGTGCGAACGTCGGCCGGCAGCTCCAGCGCGTCGAGCGACAGCAGCCGCCCGAAGAGGCGCAGCGCGATGCGCTCACCGAGCGCCGTCGGCACGAACGAGGCGCGCACGTCAGCCGTGACACCCGGCCGGGGAATGCGCCCTTCCTGCACGAGGTCGAAGCGATACGGCAGGCAGCCCGCGAGTGACTTGAGCGCCGCCGTCAGCCGACGGGCGAGTGGCTGGGTGAGCGTGGTGAACGTCGTCAACTCACCCATGCGCCGCAGGCGCACGTCGACGTGCTCGAGGCCCGGCTCGAGGTGAACGTCAGACGCGTTGGCCTTCGTGGCGATGTCGAGCAACGCGCTCGCCGCGCGCAGCGGCGCCCATGGCCCCGAGAGGTAACGAGAGAACTCGGCGGCGTCGGTCGTCGGCACGCCCGTGACGCGAACGCCGGCGAGCACCTGGTGCGCCTGCGCGGCGAGGGAAGGCTCCACGGTGACCGAGCCCGAGCGCAGGTCGACGCGGTGCCCTTCGACCGCCAGCACGTCGTCCCACGCGTGCACACGCGTCTGAAACAGGCTTCGCCGCTCGAAGGTGTCGTTCAAGGTCATCGTCAGGCTCCCACCGTCAGCGCTGCGGAGTACGTGAGGAGCCAGCTCGCGCCGAGGCCGAGCAACGCCACCGCCGCGAAGAGCAGGGCGACGAGCTGAACGCTCTGACTGCCGATGCTGAGCGCTCGCGTCGCCGAACTGCGGGCGTGCCGCGCGAGCGCCTTCGTCACCGGCCCACCGACGCCTCGTGATGCCGCCGCGAACACGAGCCGCCCGGCCGTCGCATCGAGCAGCGCGTTGCCGAAAGGAGCTCGACCCGCGGCGAGCGCAGCCGAGACGTCGAGCGCGGCCCGCTCGAGCGTGGAGTCGTGCGCGAGCGCGGCTGCAGCCTCGAACGCGCGGTTCAACGGCACGCCCGCGTCGCTCAGCACCGACACGGCCTCGAGCGTGAGCACCCGCCGCCCCCCACGCAGCACGAGGTACAGAGGAGAGAACGGCACCTCGAGCAGCACCGAGGCCGTCACGAGCACGAGCATCACGACGGCGAACACGAACGACGCCCACAGCAGCGACTCGTTCAGGTTCGTCGAGACGTCGGCCGAGAACGTGCGCATCGCCGGCACCGCCATCAACCGGGTGACGAGCGCCGCGAGCACCACCGTCACCAGCACCACGATGGGGTACGCGGCCGTCGCACGCAGCGCGCGTCGTCGTGAGGCTTCGTCGGCGAGCGGCGTCAGCAACTGGTCGGTCACGGCGATCGCGTCTGCCGGCTTCGCCACCTCGAGCAGTCGTGGCACGCCGCTGGTCGTCACCTGTGCGAGCGCGACGTGCACCTCGGTGCCGCCACGCAGCGACTGGGTCAACGCCGATGCGCCCGCAGCCTCGACCCCGAGCGGGTGCCCCGAGCGCTGCAGCGTCGTCAGTCGACTCGCCAACGCGTCGATGGCGCTCACAGGAACGCTCCGGGCAGCGTCGAGAGACTCACGAGCACGTCGCGCAACATCCACCCGGCCTCGACGACGAGCAGGCCGATGGCGACGAAGCGGAAGATGGCGAGGAACTGGCGCATCGCCGCCTCGGCGCGCGCCGCGAACGCGTCGGCCACCGAGCGAAGGTCTTCCGCCAGCGCGCCATGAGCGGGGGAGAACGCAAGGCGAGGCTCCGAGGTCAGCCACGAGGTGACGACGTCGGAGGGCGCCCTGGAGTCGACGAGCGCGGCGCCGATGAGGGCGTGCGTGGCGAGCGAGAGGTCGCGATTCCACGGAGCGCGAGACCACCGCGTGACCACCACCGCCCCCAGCCACGCGACGGCCTGCACCGGGAGCAGCAGCCACAACGCCTCGCGCGGGTCGACCGGGGCCGCACGCACGGCCGTCGCGAGCGCGGGCATCACCTTCGACGCGAGAATCGCGCCCACCATGAGCTGCACGAAGACGAGCGTGAGACAGAACGTGCCCAGCACCGACAGGCCGACCACGAGCTGACGCGTCGACGGCAGGCGCTCTACCCCGAGTCGTGCGGGCTGAAGCACGGCAGGCCATCGCCCCGCCGCGCGCGCGAGCGGGTTGGGCGCCCCCAGCGCGGTGAGGGCCTCTGACAGCCGACCGGCCTCTGCGAGCGAAGCGGCGCGTGAGAGGGCCTCGTGCCGTGCAGCGCCGCTCACTGCGCGCAGGTCGAGCGCGACGTTGCGACCCGAAGCAGCCGCGCCCTCAGCGATGAGCAACCCGAGTCGAAGGGGCGTCATTTGATGGCGCTCGCGATGGTGAAGATGGGCAGGTACATCATGAAGATTGCGCTCACGACGAAGAGCGCGGTCAGCAGCACCACGACGATGAGGGCAGGTGAGTTCCACCATCGGCTCTCGCTGGCGAGCTGACTGCCCCGCGCGCGCAGCTCGAGCGCCAACCGCCGCGCCGCCTCCGCTGCACCCGACGTCGCCATCACCTGGCCGAGAAACACCTGCTCGTTCGAGTCGAGTCGGAGCACCCCGCTGCGTGGAAGCTGCTGCGCCTTCGCATCGATGAGCGCCAACGCCGCAGGCTCAGCGACTCCGGCTTCGACTGCGCTCGAGAATTGGAGCAACAGACTCGAGGCCCGCAGTTCGCGGCCACCCGTCACCCCCTCGAACCGCGCGCGCCAGACGACGACGAGCGACACGACGAGCAGCGAAGGCGCGAGCACCTGCATCGGCCCACTCAAGTCCATGAACAGCTGCGTCGGCGCAGGCAGCGAGGTGCCGAAGTCGGCGAACATGTGACTGAACGACGACACGAGCGAGCCCGTCACGCGCACCACCACCAGCGTGCAGAGGCACAACACGACCGTCACCGCGGCGCGCACCATGGTCGTCGACACGCGCGCCTCGTCAGCCGCCTCCATGGCATCGGCGAGCTGCTCGAGCACCGCCGCAGACGCCGCATCACCACGCGTCAAGGCCGTCACCAGCAGGTCCGACGACGGCTCCGACGTACCCGCCCGCACCAGCGTGAGCGCCGTGTGGAGCCGCTCCTTCACTGCCGACGGAGGCAGCTCGGCGTGCACGAACTCGAGGGCGTCTCCAAGACTCCAGTTGGCGCGTCGCAGGCCCGCGAGCTGGCGCACGACGATGGCCTCGAGGGCCGCGCTCATTCGAGGTCGTTCTCCGAGACGATGACCAGGTCGTTCGACTGCAGCGAGAAGCGCGACGTCACGCCGTCGGCGTCGAGGTCGCCTTCGGCGATGGCCTCGAAGCCCGTGGGTGTCAGCTTCACCTGGTAGCGATAGTGGCTGCGCTCCGAGGTGCTCATGCCCAGCGCCTTCCAGCACGCTCGCTCAGGGAGCAGGCGCGCGCCCTTCGGAACGTCTTCGTCGCGGCCAGCGACGCACTCGAGGTACGTGCCGTGGTCTCGTCTCCAGGTCGACTCCGCGTGCGAGAGCGCGGTCAGCATGCCGCGCGCCTCACTGGCCTGCACCCGCAGCCACACCAGGTGGTACCCGGGAATCGTCACCGCCGCGAGGAAGGTGATGATGGCCAGCACGAACGCGAGCTCGATGAGCGTGAAGCCTCTTCTCTTCATGTGGTGTCCCCTCGGGTGCCGAGGCTGACGTGTTCAGCCAGCAGCGTCAACGCGTCACGAGCGCCGCCAGTCGCTCCACCTGGCGGCGCCCGCGTTCATTCCCCTACCTGACCGCGGTGACGAGGCCCGCGCCCACCGTGCGGCCACCCTCACGCAGGGCGAACCGCATGCCGGGCTCGATGCCCACCGCGCGCTTGAGGCTGAACGTCACCTTCGCGCGGTCACCCGGCTTCACCACGCCCTCGTCACCCACGATGAGCGTGCCGGTGACGTTGGTGGCGCCGAAGTAGAACTGCGGCATGTAGCCGGTGCCGAAGGGCGTGTGACGACCACCCTCCTTCGCGGTCAGCACGAAGAGCTCGGCCTCACCCTCATGGTGGGCCTTCACGCTGCCGGGCAACACGACGAGCGCACCACGCGCGATGGCGTCACGGTCGACCCCACGGAGCAGCAGGCCCACGTTGTCGCCAGCCTCGGCCACGTCGCGCAGCTGGTGGAACGTCTCGATGCCCGTCACCACCGCGCCAGGCACGGCCGCGCCGAGCAGCTCGACGCTTTCACCGATGCGCACGCGACCGCGCGCGACCCGGCCCGTCACGACCGTGCCACGGCCACCGATGGTGAAGACGTCCTCCACCGGCAGCAGGAACGCGCCGTCGACGTCACGCGCAGGCGCAGGGAAGCCGTCGAGCACGGCGAGCAGCTGCTCGATGCACGCCGTCTCGGGCACGCCCACCCTGCCCGCCTTCGCCGCCTCGAGCGCCCGCAGCGCCGCGCCACGCACCACCGGCGCGTTCTCGTAGCCGTGCTGCACGAGCAGCTCACGCGTCTCGAGCTCGACCAGCTCGAGCAGTTCGGCGTCGGCGAGGTCGACCTTGTTGATGAAGACGACGAGCTGACCGACACCGACCTGGCGGGCGAGCAGCACGTGCTCACGCGTCTGGGGCATCGGGCCCGACGAGCCATCGACGAGCAGCACCGCGGCGTCCATCTGGGCGGCGCCGGCGATCATGCTCTTCACGTAGTCGGCGTGACCCGGGCAGTCGACGTGCGCGTACGTGCGCAGCGCCGTCTCGTACTGCACGTGCTTGATGGTGATGGTGATGCCGCGGGCCTTCTCTTCGGGCGCCTTGTCGAGCTCGCC
>JAEUJR010000313.1 GCA_016793585.1 Archangium sp. | reverse complement strand
AGACGTACGTCGAGCCGCAGCCGAGCGGTGACGTCCAGAAGGTCGAGACCGTCGTCGGCGCGTGGTACTCGAGCAGTGGCCGGTTCAGCCGCGAACGCTTCGACGTCACCACCACCGACGCGACCACCTTCATCGCTCCGGGCTCTTCCGAGTTCCCCGACGACCCGGTGCCCGAGCGTCGCACCGGCACCGTGTGGCTCGTCGTGCGCGACAACCGCGGCGGCCAGTCGTTCGACCGCTACCCGTTCTTCGTCTGCGACCCGTCGTTGCCGAACCCGACCGTCACCTCCATCGCGCCGCCGGCGACACCCGATGGGCCCGTGGTGGTGACGGGAGAGAACCTGAACGCGGCGCTCGACGTCGTCGTCGGTGACGTCGTGCTCGGGCGCGGCTCGTACAACTCGGCGACGAGCACGTTCGTGGGTGACGCGCCTGCGCTTCCGTCGGGCAGCTACGCGGTCAAGGTGCGCGGGCGGAACTGCAACGACGGCGACACCGGGCTTCGCTACGTCGTGCCGTGAACAGATCGTGACGTCTGGTCACTCACGACCCAACTCGACCGTGAGGCAGGCGATGTAAAGCGCGGGAGGCCGTGCGTGGAGCGCGCCTGTCGCGGGCAGTGATCAGTCGAGTTCACCCCTGCTCACGCTCCATGCGCCCGTGTTCAGGGCGTTCCATGGCTCCCGTACGCGTTGCCCGCCGTGGCCACGTCCTTGCTCTTGCACGTTGGCCATGAACCGCTCCTCGTTGCTGGTGTTCTTCGTGCTCTCGGCCTGTGGCTCGGGTCAGGTCGCCATTCGCGACCCTGACATGCGCGCGGGCGGGGGCGGTTCGGCGGGCTCCTCTGCTTCTTCAGCAGGCGGCACGGTCGTCACGGCAGGCGGAACTGCGGGCGGCTCCATCGTGACGGGCGGAGGAACGGCTGGCGGTGTGGTGACCGCAGGTGGCGCGTCTTCTGGTGGTGGCGGCTTTGTCGAGCTCGTCGACGAAGCGACGTTGGTCTCGACCACGCTGCCCACGTCGCTGCCGTGTTCTCAGCTCGTCACCGCGCGCGTCACCCTGCGCAACACCGGCACCACCACGTGGACGGCCGCGCAGGGCTACAAGCTCGGCGCCGTCGGAGACTCGGACCCGTTCGGTCCTGGCCGCATCACGCTGCCCGTCACCGCGTCGGTCGCCCCGGGCCAGACGTACGACTTCGAGGTGCCGCTGCAGGCGCCAAGCGGCTCGACGACGGGCACCTCCGACTGGCGCATGGTGCGCGAGAACGTGCGGTGGTTCGGCGATGTCGTGAGCAGCTCGGTCAGCGTCTCGTGCGGCCCGCCCAGCTTCGACCTCTCGACCGTCATCATCCAGGGCGCACCCATCGGAGCGCCCGACGTGCGCAGCTTCGCCGTCACCAGCACCATCACCGATTTCGGCTTCCGCCCTGACACGATGTTCATCGACCACACGCGCCGCGGGCAGTGGCCGCCCGTCGTCATCGCGCCCGACGGCACCACGCAGGAGGCCACGGTGTGGATCTTCTTTCGCATCGGCGGCGTCTGGTACGGCACCGGCGGTGAGCGGTTGCGGCCGAACCAGACCCAGAAGCAGCTCACCAAGGTCTCCGACATCGGCCCGGGCTGGCTCTACGACCCGAACCGCTGGGGCCCGATGACGAACTACGTGCCGGCTGTCGGCGACTACGTCGGCGTCATGGTGGTGGCCGGCTCGACGCGCTCCGACGCGAACAGCCCCGTGCAGGAGCGCACGAAGGTCTCGCTGTTCCAGTGGCCCGCCGACTACCAGGACGTCTCGTTTCCACCCTTCGCGTGGACCGAGCCCTGACGACTACTTCGCGAGCGACACCTCGACGCGGCGGTTGAGCGCGCGGCCCTGCACCGTCACGTTGTCGGCCACCGGCTTCGTCTTGCCGAAGCCCTTCGACGTCAGCTGCGCCGCCTTCACGCCGTGCTCGGTGAGCCACTTCACCACCGCCGCCGCGCGGCGATTCGAGAGGTCGAGGTTGTAGGCGTCGGTGTTCGTCGCGTCGGTGTGGCCCTCGATGGTGACGGCGAGCGAGGTGCCCGAGAGCAGAGCGGCCAGCTCCTTGAGCGTCGCCTCCGACTCCGGGCGCGGCACGTCGCTGTTGACGTCGAAGCGAATTCCGTAGAGCGCGACGTGGCCCTTCTTGCGCAGCTGCCGCTCGAGCTGGCCCTTGCGTGACACCTTGCAGGTGGGCGCCGCGTCGCTGACCGAACCCTTCCAGATGTTGGCGAGCTCGCCGTTCTCGAACCACACGCCCCAGAAGCCCGGGGCACCTTCCTCGTCTTTCACCGACGCGAACGTGCCCGTGCCTTCGCGCGTCGAGTTCTCACCTTCTTCGTACCAGGTGAGCTGCACCACGCGCCCCGACACGGTGCCCCACACGAGGCCGACGATGCTGCCGTAGTCGTAGCAGCCGAAGACCTGGTCGCCTTCCTGCTCGAAGCGCATCGGGCCGTAGTTCGAGCTGAAGATGCCCGCGAACGAGCGCATTGGCGACGGCGCGTTCCGTGTGCCCAGCAGGTCGAGCTCGGCGACTTCGGTGTACTCGGCGTGCCCGTAGTTCCCGACGATGTCGACCTTCACGCGCGTCGCGGTGGTGCCCTTCGGCAGCGGGAAGCTCTTCTTCGCGTGCTGCGCGACCTCGAAGGTGCCGAGGCTCTTCCACGCGCCTGCGCCGTTCGCGACCGAGAGCGTCAGCTTCTTCACCGAGATGCCGGGGTAGCTGGCTTCTTCGGTGGTCGACGCATCGACGACGAAGCTCTCGAGCGTCCACGCGCCGTCGAGCTCCCACTCGAAGCTCGCGCCCGACGGCTCCCCGCTCGCCGAACACCACCCGGTCGGGCTGCCATCGGCCAGCCGCCACGCCGCCCACGAGTCGACGCCCGAGCCATAGCTGCCGCTCTCTTTCACCAGCATCGTGCCGTTGTTGAAGTCGAGGGCGTCGAGCTTCTCGGGGGCAGGCGCCTTCGGTGGTGCAGCGACGACGAGGACGAGAACGCTGGTCAGAAGCATGGGTTGTAGACCTCGGTGGAGGAAGCAGATCTGCTGTACTCCTCCTTCCTGCTAGCGTCGACGCGTTCCCGAACCGAATGAGAACCCTCCTCCTCGCCTGTCTGCTCCTCGTGGCATGCAACCCCATCATGCCCTTCCAGGCGTCTGCACCCGCGCCCGAGGGGTTGATGTGCGACCGCATCATCGTGCCGCCGAAGTCGTTGAGCGACACGCTCGCCGCGGCGAAGGCCGGCGATTGCGTCATTCTTCCCAGCGGCACCTTCTCGGGCAGCTTCGTGTTGCCAGAGAACGTGAGCCTCGCCGCGAGCGAAGGCGCCGACGTGACGCTGACGGGCGGAGACCCGGTGCTCACCATCAAGGGCGGCAAACGGTCGACGGTGCAGGGCGTGCGCGTCGTCGCCACGGGCGTGTCGGGCGTCGCCATCGAGCCCGGGCCGGTGTCGCTCATCGGCGTGAAGATTGCGCAGGCGCAACGCAACGCGCTCTCGGCCACGTGCACGAAAGACTGCGCCGACCGCGACGTGGTGTTGACCGACTGCGAGCTGACGCAGAGCGCGGTGGGCCTGCGCGTCGCCGGCGCGACGGTGCGCGTGGAGCGCGGGCGCATCGCCGAAGCCGCGGGCAAGGCGCTCTCGGCCGGCTCGGGCGTGGTGGCGAGCGACGGCGCAAACGTCTCGCTGAAGAGCGTGGCCATCGAGCAGAACGAGAACATCGGCGTGTTGCTCGACGGCGCTGCGACGCGCGCCACCATCGACGGCTGCACCATTCGCAACAACCTGGGCCGCGGCGTGTGGGCGCAGGGCCAGACGGCGCCAGAGGGTGAAGCGACGGTGACGGTGACGGGCGGTGAGGTGAGCGGCAACTCCCTCATCGGCATCGGCGCGCGTGAGAGCTCGGGCCTCGTGGTTCGTCAGGCCCAGGTGCTCTCGACGAAGGCCGTGCGCGTGCCCATCGACATCTCTCGTTTCGAAGACGTCGGTGACGGCATCGGGTTGTTCACGGGAACACGCGGAGCCACGGTCGAGGGCGTCGTGCTCACCGGCAACGCGCGCGCGCAGGTGCTGGCCGATGGCTCGGGCGCCGACGTGAGGGTGTCGGGCACGATGTCGGGCGGGCTCTTCCGCGTCGTCGTGCAGCGCCAGCTCGCGCCGGTGATGGTCGAGCAGAGCCTCCTCGATGCGCCAGCCGCCGAGCTGACGGTGAAGGCCGCCTCCATCGGGCTGGAGCCGTGAAAGGGACGCTGGTCGCAGGCCTCAGTCTCTTTCTGCTGGCGTGCCCTTCACAGCCTTCACCCGCGAGCTGCGACGCGAACTGTGTCGTCGACGCCGGTTCTTCCGGCTGCGCGCCGGGGACGTTCAAGAACGCGCAGGGCCAGTGTCAGCGCGTGGGCTTCACCGCGTGCGACGGCGGCTTCGTGACCGACTCAACGGGGTGGACGTGTCAGGCGAACGTCGCTGCGTGTGACGCGGGCTCGTGGGCGTTTCCAGGCGAGGCCTGCACCCCGCTGGGCTGGGTGCAGTGTCCCGCAGGTTTTCGCGCGACCGGCTCCACCTGCGAGCCGATTCTTCCCACCACGCCCTGCACTGGAGCGACGCGCGCAGCCCTCGGCCAGAGCACCTGCGTTCCCATCGGTGACTGCAACGCGGCGTTTCCGCCCGCGAACGCCACGCACTTCGTCGACCCCGCAGGCCCCATCGACGCGACCCACTTCCGCACCATCGTCGCGGCGCTGGCGGCGGCTCCCGACGACGCCGTCATCGCCATCTCGCCGGGCGCGTACCAGCAGACGCTCACGCCCACGAAGCCGGTGAAGCTCATCGGCCAGTGCGCTGACCGGGTGACGCTCATCGGAAACCCCGCCATCGACTTGCAGCGCACGCGGGTCGAGGTGGAAGGCGTGACGATTCGTGACTCCATTCTCGGAGCGCGCGTCGAGCTGGGCGCGTCGCTCACGCTTCGTCACGTGGTGCTCGACGAGAATCAGCGCTCGGGGTTGCAGGCCATCGACCGCGGCACGCGCCTGGTGCTCGAAGACGTCGTCGTGCGCGGAACCGGGCCCGACCCTGCGACGAGCACGTTCGGTCAGGGCGTGGCCGCGGGCAACGGCGCGAGCGTGTCGCTCGATGGCGTCGAACTCACGCGCAATGGCGAGACCGCGCTCTTCCTCAACAACCCCTCGACGACCGCGACGGTGACTGACGTCGTCATCTCCGAGACGAAACCGCGCGCGAGCAACGGCCGGTTGGGGTGGGGCATCGCTGCGCAATCGGGAGCGTCGTTCACCGCCACCCGCCTCGTCGTGCAGGACAGTCGTGGCGTCGGCATTCTCGTCGCGCAGGGCGGCAGCTCCGCGACGTTGACCGACACGCTCGTTCGTCGCGTCGCGGCCAGCACCGACGCCATGGGCGCTTCGTTCGGCTTCGGCGTCTCGGCGCAGGCCGCGACGGTGACGTGGAACGGTGGCGGCGTGGAGGATGTCGTCGGCGGGCTCGTCGACGTGCAGGGCGCGACGGGCTCCATCACCATGCGCGATGTCTCGGCGAGCGGCGTTCGGTCGGGCGCGGCGCCGCGGTTCGGCTTCGAGGCCCGCACCGGCTCGAAGCTGTCGGTGACCCGCTCGGTGCTGCGCGACGCGGCGAGCGCGGGGGTGGTGTCGTTCGACCGCTCCGTGGTGACGCTCGACCACTTCGCCGTCAGCGCCGTCACCGGCATCGGGCTGCGCGCCCAGGGCGGAGACGTCACCGGAAGCTTCGTCGACGTGCACGGCCACACCGAGGCGGGCGCGCTCGCGTCACAGGGCGCGGCGCTCACCCTCTCGAGCTGCGTGCTCGGTGGTGCGACCCCGAGCGGCGCCGATGGTGGGCTCGGCGTCGGAGCGAGCGCGAGTGAACGTGGGCTGCTCGAGCTCTCGGGCTGCCTGCTCGCCGAGAACGTCACCGCGGGCCTCTATGTGCGTGACGTCGGCTCGCAGGCGGTGGTGACGAACACCGAGGTGCGGGGCACGCGGCTCGATGGCGCGGGGGAGTTCGGTCAGGGCGTCATCGTCGAGCACGGCGCGAGTGTGTCGCTCGAAGACGTCTCGTTGCGCGCGAACCACACCGCCGGCCTGCAGGTGCACATGACGTCGAGCACGCTGACGGCGAACCGGGTGTCGGTGTTGAACACGCTCCCGCTCGCGAGCGGCACAAGAGGGCGCGGCGCGAACGCCGCCTTTGGTGGAGCGCTCTCGGTCACCAACTCGGCTTTCGTCGACAACCAGCAGGTCGGCCTCTTCGCGCACGAATCACGCATCGACGCGACCGACTGCCTCGTGAAGGGAACGCGCGCCGACCCCGATGGACGGTACGGCAACGGCTTCGAGGCGCTGACGCAGGCGACGGTGCGGTTCGTGCGCGGGGCGGTCGAGACGAGCGCCGGCATCGCGGCCGTCTTTGGCGGCGGCTCGGGCGTCATCGACGGCGTCAGGCTCGCGGGCAACGCCATCGCCCTGCACGCACAAGACGGCTCGTCCATCATCGAGACCGCCACCGTGCCGGCGATGCTGGGCACGCAGCAGGTCATCGTCACGCCCACCACGACGTTCGAGAACAACCAGTCGAAGACGAGCGCCGACGAGGTGACGGTGCCCGCGCCCTGAAGTTCGTCAGTCGACGTGCAGGAAGACGGCGCCCGAGTTGCTCAGCCCGTTGCCCGAGAGCCCCGCGCCGCTGTTGATCCCGCCGACAGCCGAGTCTTCTCCCGGGCTGCCGACGAAGGTGAGCACGAAGCCCGAGATGGCGACCGACGCACCGAACTCGTCGTTGGCGTCGGGGAAGGGTGGCAGCAGCAGCCGTGCGCGGGGGTTCGAGGTGAGGGCCGAATACAGCACCGCGCCGCTCGAGCCATTGGCGCCGGGCGCTCCGGCCGCGAGCACGTACTGGTCTGCGCCGAGCGCCACCGACGCGCCGAGCCGGTCTCCAGCTTGAGGTGCAGCGAACTTGGCGTACCTCGCGACGAGGTGGGTGGGCTCGAAGATGGTGACCGAGCCCGCCGACGGCATCGTGTTGTCCATCGACGCCGTCGCGATGGCGGTACCCGTCGCGATGCCCGCCGCGCCGGAGTTGTCGTTCGGCGCTCCCACCGCGATGGCGCCCCAGCGCCGCGAGATGGCGACGCTCGCGCCGAAGTTTGCGCCCGGCTGCGCCGTCGGCCGCTTGAGGTACGCGCTGACGCTCGCGGCGTAGGGCGTGCCGCTGAACACGTACACCGCGCCTGCGTTCTGTGCGGCCTCGTCGAACGCGCCCATCGGCGCCGAGGTCGCCGTCGCCGAGTCTTCGAAGGGCGCGCCGACGACGTACCGGAGCCCCTGCGTCGAGGGGCACTGCGCGCTCGAGCAGCTGTTGTTGCAGACGTTCATCGCGGGGCACAGCCAGCCGTCGTTGGCGATGGCGACGCTGGTTCCAAACCCATCATCGGCGCCCGGGTTCGGCGCCTTCAGATTTCGCACCGACATGAAGACGCCGCCGTCGTCGGCGAACACCGTCGCCGCGCCGGAGTTCGACACGCCGAGCGCCGGGCCACCATCGGCCACGCCATCGTCTCCGGGCACGCCGACGAGCAGCGTGTAGCCGTTGCCCGAGAGCGCGACCGACGTTCCGAACGCGTCGTTGGCGCGCACGTAGTGGCCCTTGAGCTGATTCACGAAGCTGAAGGTGGTTCCACCGCCGGGCCCGCCCACGTTGCGACGAAACACGTAGGCCGCGCCGCTGTTCGTCACCGACTCGAGAAGGCCGTCGTCTCCAGGCGCTCCGACGACGACGAGCGTGCCATCGTCGTTGGTGGCGACCGACTTTCCGAACTCGTCGTTGAGGTCGATGGTCATGCCGGGCGCCAGCGAGAAGGGGCCGAGCCATTGGGTCGCGTTGCGCACGAACACCTCGGCGCGGTTGAGCGCGGGAAGGCCGACCACCAGCACGTTGCCGTCGTTCGAGACCGCGATCGACGAACCGGCACCGGCATCTGCGCTCAGCCCCAGCCCCGCCGACTTGAAGCTGGTCTGCACGGGGAACTCGCGCGTCACGTTCACGCCGTATTGCCGGTCGACGCCCCCGAGCGAGACGCGCACCGAGAGGCTCGTGAAGGAGGCCGACTGAATGCTCGTGTACGGCACCGACGCATCGGTGAAGGCAGCGCTCGAGACAGAGATGGAAGCGTCGGGCGAGAGCGAAGTCGCCGAGAGCGTGACGCTCGCGTCGAAGCGCATGCGCGCGGTGAAGCTCGTGCCGAGCGCATCGAAGACCGGCGTGAGCGGCACCACCCCCTGCGGGTGTGAGACCGTCAGCGACTCGAGCACCGGCACGCAGGCGCCACCTTCGCGCGCAGCTCCCGCACCGCATTGGCACACGTTGGCGACACAGACCTCGAGCGCCGAACACGAACAGGTCGGGCCTGCGTCGACCCCCGCATCGAAGACACCCGCGTCTGACGTGCTCGCGTCTGGGCCGCCCGCATCTGGCTGGCCCGCGTCGGCCTCACCCGCGTCGGCACGCCCGGCGTCCGTCAGGCCAGCGTCGACCGCGGTGCCGCCTGCAGCAGCGCCACCACCAACGCCACCCGCTCCACCGCCCCGGCCCCCATCGACGCCGCACGAGGGGCGTACGCCAGCGTCGACCTCGACGCACACCGCGCAGACGCAGACGGCGGTGCCAGGGCAGTTCTCGTCTCTCGCGCACGGCAGGTCGTTCACCTGGGGCACGCACGAGAGCCAGAGCGACGTCGCGACCCAGAAGAAGGAATGGCGCATGGCTTACTTGAAGGGGTTGTCTTGAAGCTTCGGCGTCGCGGGCTTCGGCTTCGACTCGGTCTTCGCGGGCGGCGGCGGGGTCGGGTCTCCGAAGTCGGGAGCGGCCTTCAGCTCGCCGGGCTTCTTCTCGGGCCGGGGCTCGAGCTTCGGCTCGACCTTCTTCTTCATCGGCTCGAGCTTCACCGACACCGAGGGCACGTCGGCCGACACCATCACCTTGCGCTGGGCCGGCTCGAAGCCTGCGAGGGTGAGCGTCACCTCGACGACCGCTCCCGGCTTGCGTTTGAGCGTGTACGGCGCGTTGCCCAGCACGATGCCGTTCTCCTGCACCTCGGCGCCGGGTGGCACCGACTCGATGCGCAGCGCGACCTCTGCTGGCGGCGCGGGCTCGACGGGCTTCGGCTTCACGGGCTCGACAGGCTCGGCCTGAATCACCTCGACGGTGGGCTCGACGGTGGTGCTGCTGAAGATGACGGCGCCACCGACGAGCAGCACCAGCACCAGCACGCCGGCGATGACGAGGGGCATTTTCGACGAAGGCGCGGGCGTGCCCGGCTGCGAGGCCTCGGCGTCGTACGAGATCGGCTCGGCCCGCGCGATGGTGGGCGCAGGCTCGACCGTCAGCGGAGCGCTCGTCGGCACCGGCGCGCGGGTCGGGGTGGGCCCCCGGGCGGGCGTCGGCGCGGTGCGTTTGCCCGAGCGCGGCGGCGCGGGCGTCGGCGTGCGCTCCTTCGTCTGGCCGCCCTGCACCGGCACCTGAAAGTCGTTCGTCTTGAGCGTGCGTGCGAGGCGGTCGAGCGTCTCGACGACCTCCTTCATCGCCTGCGGCCGGTCGGCCGGGTTCTTCTCGAGCATCGCGAACACGAGGTCGTCGAGCTCTTCGGGAATCCACTCGGGCAGGGGCGGCGGCGGCTCCGTCACCTGCTTCACCATCACGATGGGCGGCGTCTCTCCGGTGAAGGCGGGTTTGCCCGTGAGCAGCTCGTGAAGAATCAGGCCCAGCGAGTAGATGTCGCTGCGCGTGTCGACGGGAATCGCCTTCGCCTGCTCGGGCGACATGTACTGCGGCGTGCCGACGACGATGCCCGCGGCGGTCTGCCCGATGCTCTCGTTGTCGACCTGAACGCGCGCGACGCCGAAGTCGAGCACCTTCACGAGGTCGGGGTTGCCCGGGCGCTGCAGCACCATCACGTTGTCGGGCTTGAGGTCGCGGTGAACGATGTGCAGCTCGTGCGCGGCTGCGAGCGCGCGCGCCACCTGCAACGTCAACGCGACCGCGCGCCCCGGAGACTGCTGCCCCTGCCGGTGCACCAGGCTCGACAGCGTCATGCCGTCGAGGAACTCCATGACGAAGAAGAAGCGGCCCTCGGCCGTTTTTCCGAAGTCAGAGATGTCGACGATGTTCGGGTGGCCGATGCGGCTCGCGGCGACGGCTTCGATCTTGAAGCGGTTGACGAACTCCTGGTCGGCGTTGAGACCCGGCAACATCACCTTCATCGCCAGCGCCTTGCCCAGCTCGATGTGCTCGACCTTGTACACCTCACCCATGCCGCCGGCGGCGATGCGCGCGGTGACGCGGTAGCGGCTGTCGATGGTGTCGCCCGCCGAGAAGCGGCCCGAGCCCGAAGGCGACGACGAGATGGGTGGAGCGCCGGCGGGCGCGTCGAGCGGCCGGCCCAGCGGCGTGGCCTTCAACGCGGCGAGCCCACCTTCACCGTTGGGCGGGTTCGACGCGAGGTGCATTGGCGTCGGGCGGCGCTGGGTCGAGTCGAGCTGGTCGGAGGCGGCCGTGTCCTCCATCGATACCAGCATCATCTCGACGCGGCCGACCCGAATGATGGACCCCGACACGAGCGAGGCCTTCGTCACCACCTTGCCGTCGACCCACAGCAGGCTCGCGCCCGTCAGGTCTTCGACCTCGAAGTCTCCGCCCTCGTCGCGCCGCACCGCCGCGTGCACCTCGCGCACCATGTTCGGCGGAAAGCGCACCGCGCAGTGTTCACCCGAGCCGATGGAGAACCGGTTCGACGGAATGGGCACGCGCTGGCCCTTCTCGGGCCCCTCCCGCACGACGAGCTCGTACGGAATGTCGCTCACGCGCCCTCGAGGAAGAAGAGCACCACGGCGGCCACTGCGGCGACGCCGGCCGTGATGAACGAGACGGTGGCGGCCGTGCCCATCGAGTAGGCGCCGGTGTACAGCGAGGTCGCCTGGTCACGCGTGCGGTTCGGGTCGAGCATCTTCAGCTGCGTCTCGTTGCCCTTCATGACGGCGGTGAAGGCGAGGCCGAGCCCCGCGGCGACGCCTGCAGTGCCGGCCGCGACCCAGGTGAAGAGTCGCTTGCGGGGCGCCGGCGTGGGCGTGTCGACGACGAGGGCCGGAGGCGGCGGCGGCGTGAGGGGCGCTTCGCGCGCGTCGGGCGGCTTCACCGGGTCGGCTGGTTTGACGGGGTCGGCGGGCTTCACGGCCACCGCGGCCGAGGCGCGCAGCGAGACGGTGAGCTCCATGGAGCGCGTGGCCGACATGGCGAACGCCCGCTCGTACGAGTCGAAGCCGGGCGCCGCGATGGTCACCTTGTGCGACCCCGGCGTGATGGTGGCCGCGGCTGGCGACGTGCCGATGTCTTTCCCATCGACCGATACCCGCGCGGTGGCGGGCTCTGCGTAGACGAGCAGGTGCTGCGTGCCCTGCTTCTGCAGGCGCTGCTCGATGGAGTCGATGGCCGTGGCCACCTCGTCGGCGTCGGTCGCCTGCGGAGACTGACGAAGGTACTCCTTGTACGACGTCATCGCGCGCACGAGGTCGCCGAGCTGGTCCTGGCAGCGGGCGATGTTGAAGACGGTCGCCGGGTGGGGCTTGGCGGCGAAGGACTCCTCGAACTTCGCCAGCGCGTCTTTGTATTTGCCGGCCGAGTACAGGCTCTGGCCCTTCATGAAGGCGTCGCGAGCCACGGCCGTGGGGTCGGCGAACGAGACCATCGCAACGAGCAGCGCACACAGCGTGAACCAACGAGCCATCGGGTGCCCCCAAAACACGAGCTGAAGCGGCGCGCCAGCCTAGCCCATCACGAGCGGGCAGGGCCTGCTTCGTGGCCTCGAGCCACGGCTCGCTGGCGATGATCAGCTTCGCCCGTTCGGCACTGTCGGGCGCGAATGCTCGGTGCTTGACTGACGCCCCGGGGACCATGGCGCTCAACGACGACGATGACGGCACGGCGAGAACGGCGCTGCGGAAGAGCGCCTTCGACCCCGATGACCTGGCGCTGCTCGGCAAGAAGCTGGGCGAATACCGCGTCGACACCATTCTCGGCGCGGGCGGCATGGGCGTGGTGTTCAAGGGCGAGCAGCCGCTCATCAAGAAGGCGGTGGCCATCAAGGTGCTCAAACGCGCGCTCGCGGCCGAGCCGGCCTTCGTGTCACGCCTGCTCGACGAGGCCCGCGCCACCAACGTCATCGCGCACCCCGGCATCGTCGACACCATCGGCTTCGGGCAGGCCCCCGATGGCCGCCCGTACATCGTGATGGAGTACCTCGAGGGTGAGCCACTCGACGCGCGCCTGCTCGCGAAGGGCAAGCTGCCGGTGCTCGAGGCGCTGCGGCTGGCCAACGACATTCTCGCGCCCCTCGAGGCCGCGCACTCGGCGGGCGTGATTCACCGCGACTTGAAGCCCGGCAACGTGTTCCTGCAGCGGCTGCCCGACGGCAAGGACTTCCCCCGCGTGCTCGACTTCGGGCTCGCCCGCTACGTCGACTCCACGGGGCGCGGCTCGGGCATCGTCGGCACGCCTTCGTACATGGCGCCCGAGCAGGCGAAAGACGGCGACCAGACGCCCGCCATCGACCTCTATGCGCTGGGCTGCATGCTCTACGAGCTGCTCTCGGGCCGCCTGCCGTTCGAGGCCGGGTCGGCGTGGGGCGTCATCGAGCTGCACCTGTCGAAGACGCCGCGCCGCTTGAACGAGCTGGTGCTCGACCTCGACGACGAGGTGGCCGACCTGGTGCACGAGCTGCTCGAGAAGGAGCCCTCGAAGCGGCCGACCGCCACCCGCGCGCGCCGTGAGATTGCGCGCCTGCTGCGGGCCCGCGAAGAGGCCGCCACCATCGGAGAGCAGCGGCGTCGCCCGCCGTCGAAGAGCACCACGAAGGCCGTCGAGAAGAAGCCCGAGGTCGAGAAGAAGAAGGTCGACCCGCGTGAGGCCGCGACGGTGATTGGGCTCGAGGGCGTCGACGTCCCGTTGCCTGCGCCGAAGTCGGCCCGCGCGCGCGCGACCGAGCTCTCCACCGACGTGCACCCAGTCGTCGCGGACCCGTCGGAGTCGTCGGTGAAAGTCGACGCGTCGGTCGACGCCGTACAGACCGGACCCGGCGCAGGCGTGTGGATTGGCGTGGCGCTCGGCGTGCTGCTGGTCGTGGGCGCCCTCATCTTCCTCTTCCACTGATCAGCGCCGGCGGGGCTGGCTGCGCGGCCCACTTTCCCATATGCGCGCCTCGGTTTTTCAACGCCAGCACCGGGAGCGTCTTCATGTCAGGCCCAGCACCAGCAGCGAATGCCCCACCGCCGATGTTCGGAGAGCCGACGCCGCTCGGCCTGCTCGGCTTGTCCATCGGGTGTGCGGCGCTGGTGCCCATCGCGTTCGGCTGGCTGCCGAGCGAGCCCGCGAAGATCGTCACGATGATGAAGACGGCGTCGTGGTTCTGTCTGCTGTTCGGTGCGGGCTGTCAGTTCCTCGCGGGGCTCATGTCGCTGGCGAACAAGAACACGCTGGGCGGCACGCTGCTGACGACGTTCTCGTTCAACTGGGTCTTCAACTGGTACGTGCTCGACGAAGCGAGCCAGGGCCGCGGGGTCGACTCGTCGGTGATGCTCAGCGTCGACGTGACGTTCATCATCATCTTCGTGGTGCTGACGTACGCGTTCGGCTTCTTCTCGAAGCTGCTCTTCTTCTTCCTGGTCGACATCGACGTGCTGTACCTCGCGCGCATCGGCAAACACTTCGCGGTGCCGGGCACGGGCCCGCTGGTGGGCGTGGCGACCATCGTGTTGATGGTCATCGCGCTGTACATCTCGTTCGCGCTGCTGGTGAACCCGGCGGCCGGGCGAGCGGTGTTCCCGGCGTCGGGGCCGATGTTCAAGCCGACACCTCCGCCGGCGGTCTGAAGCGCTCGCGCCTCGGAGTCAGGAGCCATGCTCACGCATTCACGCTTTTGGCTGCTGCTCCTCCTCGGGGCCTGTGCTCACCGAAGCGGGCACGAGGTGGCGACGGTGTTCGCGGACGAGGCGAGAGAAATCTCGAGGCTCGAGCACAGTGATTCACCAGAGCAGCAACTGCAGATGGTGGTGGCCCTGCAGCGCGCCCGCTTGTTCACGCTGGCCTTCACCTACGGTTCGGGGGTCGCGAAGTCGTCGGGCCCGCAACGCCTGGCGGCACTGGAGACGCTCGTCCGACTTCAGGAGCAGCGCCAGGACGACTTTCCCTCGATGCTCGAGCGTTTGTCGCGTGAGCAGGGGCTGGGCGGGCTATCGGCATTCGCGGTCGAGCGCGTCACGTGGTTCAACGCGCGCATCGCCTATCGTCGCGGTCTGCTGTCGCAGGTGGTCGCGCTCTGTGAGCAGATTCCTCCGACCAGCATCGACTTCGCGAGAGCGCAGTACCTGATGGGACTCGCGCTCGCCGACGAACGCCTCGAAGGCGGGGCCGGGAGGGAGCGGGCGCTCGGGGTGTTCGGTCGACTGGCCGAGGGCGTCGACCAGAACCAGACTGGAGCCGAAGTCGTTCATGCGCAGAGCCTGTTGGCGCTGGGCCGACTGGCGTACGCGAGGCGAGAGTGGGCCGCGGCGACCGCTTGGTACGAGCGGGCGGCGAAGCTGCCTTCAGTGCGGACGACCGCGCTGTTCGAGCAGAGCCTCGCGCTCCTTCGCGCAGGTGACTTCGCGCGGTCGGTCGCGTTGCTCCGCACCGACGAGGTGCGCGAGTCGGGAATCGCCGAGGTCGCGCTCACAGAGGCGATGGCGTTGCACTTCTCGCGAGACGCGACCTCGGCCGAGGCCGCCCTCACCCGGGCGGCAGGCACCGCTCCCATCGTCGACTGGGCGAACGCAGCCCGCGGCCGCGCGCTCGAGGCCTGCCGGACGGGCCAGGGCGTCTCACCGCTGGAGCTGAAGCTGGCTCGCGAGAATCGCCGGCTCACGCGATTGCTGGCGAGCCTCGAGGGCGCCGAGAACGAGCGCCGCGTCGTCTCACAGGTCGAGTCATGGCAACACGACTCGACGGCCTCCGCCTTCGATGGCTATCTCGGACAGAACCTCGAGACGCTTCGTCAGGTCGCCGACAGGAGCTGCCTCAACGAGTTCAGGAATCAGCGGGCCGCGGTCGACACGAGCAGAGGCATGGCGGAGTTGGTCGGCATCGAGGTGGCCCTGGCGCGACGTGACCTCGACACCGCCATCGCGCGAACCGAGTCCGCACTGTCACGCCTGCCGTCGAAGAGCGTGCCCACCTCCGAGATGCTGTTTCGGTTGATGGCCCTGAAGCAGGCGAGGGCCGAGGTTCTGAAGGGCGCGGAGGCGGAGGAGGCTCATGCGCAGGTCGTCGCGTTGCTCGAGCGCATCGTCGATGGAGACCCGGCCTTCGAGCGGCTCGATGAGGCCAGACGATTGCTGAACGAGCCGTGATGTTGGTGGTGCTCGGCATCTGGCGCTTCGACAGCAGCGGCGAGTTCGGCGACACTCTCGGCGTGGATCCACTGCGTCGGTTCGTTCGCCAGCTCGCCCGCCTCGCGCGTGGCGCTGACACGAAAGAGCCGTCGCCAGTCGAGCCGACGACACCGAAGCCGCTGACGACCCCAGTCGACACCTTCGAGCCTGCGCCTGCGAAAGCGGCTCAGCAGCCGCCCGCTGGTCCACGCAGTCTCGTCGCGGCGTATCGCGCAGACACCTTCTCGGGCTTCGTCGATGGCTTCGAGGGAGCCGTCAGAGCTCCGGTCAACCTGAGCGGCGGGCTCGAACCCATCACGCCAGACGCGTTCGAGGTGACGAAGCCGGCTCCCATCGTGGTGAGTACGGGCTTCGTGGCGTCGCTCGACGACTTGTTTCCTGGAGAACCGTCGACGGATGCAGCGCCTGCAGCGAGTGACCCGACGTCGTTCAACGCCTCGCTCGCAGATCTCGGGCTGAGCGACCCGGAGACGTCTGCCGGAGCGCTCGACGGTGCTGCGACGTTCGCGGAGCCGATGGAGCGCTCGACACCCGGTGAGGCGACCCCTTCGCCGCAGCTCTCGTCGAGTTCAGAGGCCTCGGCGGTCGCAGAGCCTGCGCTCATCGCGTCGTCGGCCCTGCGGACAGCGGATCCGGTGACCTCGTCGAGTTCGGCCTCGGTGGTCGCGGAACCTGCGCTCATCGCATCGGCGGCTCCGTTGGCCTCGTCGCGGCTCTCGTCGAACTCGGCCTCGATGGTCGCGGAGCCTGCGCTCATCGCGTCGTCGGACCAGCCGACAGCGGAGCCGGTGGCCGCGTCCATTTCTGCGGCGTCGGTGGTCGCGGAACCTGCGCTCATCGTGTCGTCGTCGGACCTGTCGACGGCGGATCCGGTGGCCTCGTCGAGTTCTGCGGCGTCGGTGGTCGCGGAACCTGCGCTCATCGCGTCGTCGTCGGACCTGTCGACGGCGGCTCCGGTGGCCTCTCTTCAGCTCTCGTCGAGCTCCTCTGTGGTCGCGGAACCTGCGCTCATCGTGTCGTCGACGGCGGCCTCGTCGCAGCTCTCGTCGAACTTGGCCTCCGTGGTCGCGGCACCTGCGCTCACCGTGTCGTCGGACCTGCCGGAGGGCTCGCCACAGCTGTCGTGGAGTTCGGCGGCGTCGGTGGTCGCGGAACCTGCGCTCATCGTGTCGTCGTCGGACCTGTCGACGGCGGCCTCGTCGCAGCTCTCGTCGAACTTGGCCTCCGTGGTCGCGGCACCTGCGCT
>JAEUJR010000836.1 GCA_016793585.1 Archangium sp. | reverse complement strand
CAAGCCCGACGCCATCATCAACCCGGGTGGCATGACTGATGTCGACGGCTGCGAGCGCGACCCCATCGCCGCGTACGAAGCGAACGTCTCGGGGGTGGCCAGCCTGGCGAAGGCCGCGCGTGCGATGGGCGCGCACCTGGTGCACGTCTCGACCGACTATGTCTTCGACGGTGACGATGGGCCATACGGGGTCGACGCGAAGCCGAACCCGCGCGGTACCTACGCCATCACGAAACACGCCGGCGAGCAGACCGTGAAAGCACTGCTGCCCGCGACGCAGTGGAGCATCGCCCGCACCGCCGTCGTCTACGGCTGGCCGTCGACCGGAAAGAACAACTTCGGCTTCTGGCTCGTCTCGACGCTCGCGCAGGGCAAACAGGTGCCGCTGTTCCAGGACCAGTGGGTCTCGACGAGCCACGCCACCAACGTCGCGGCGATGGTGAAGGAGCTGGCCGAGAAGAAGTTGGCCGGGCTCTGGCACACCTGCGGCTCCGAGGTGATGGACCGCGTGACGTTTGGCCACCGGGTCTGTGAACGGTTCGGCTTCGACAAGGCACTCATCAAACCCAGCCGCATGGCTGACGTGAAACTCGCGAGTCCCCGGCCGGCGAAGAGTGGGCTCGACGTGACGAAGACGGCGCAGGCGCTCGACGCAAAGCCATGGACCGTGGCTCGTGCGCTCGACGAACTGCACCGCGAAAGACAGGAGCACCCATGAAGGGCATCGTTCTGGCCGGTGGTTCAGGCACCCGCTTGTACCCGCTCACGCGCGTCGTCTCGAAGCAGCTGCTGCCCATCTACGACAAGCCGATGGTCTACTACCCGCTCTCGGCGCTCATGCTGGCGGGCATCAAAGACATCCTCCTCATTTCGACCCCGCAGGACCTGCCGCGCTTTCGCGAGCTGATGGGCGACGGCTCGCAGTGGGGCATCTCGCTGTCGTACGCCGAGCAGCCGAGGCCTGAAGGGCTCGCGCAGGCCTTCATCATCGGCCGCGAGTTCGTCGGCAACGACAAAGTCGCGATGGTGCTGGGTGACAACATCTTCTACGGCCACGGCTTCTCCGACCTCGTGCAGCGCGCCGCGCGCCTCGACAAGGGCGCCACCGTCTTCGGCTACTGGGTCAACGACCCCGAGCGCTACGGCGTCGTCGAGCTCGACGCGAACAAGCGGGCCATCACCATCGAGGAAAAGCCGAAGCAGCCGAAGTCGAACTATGCGGTAACCGGTCTGTATTTCTACGACAACCAGGTCGTCGACATCGCCGCCAACCTGAAGCCCGGAGCGCGTGGCGAGCTCGAGATCACCGACGTCAACCGCATCTACCTCGAGCGCAAGCAGCTGACGGTCGAGCTGATGGGCCGCGGCTACGCCTGGCTCGACACGGGCACCCACACCTCGCTCATGGAGGCGTCGGAGTTCATTCACGTCGTCGAAGAGCGCACGGGCCTGAAGGTGGCCTGCCTCGAAGAGATCGCCTGGCGTATGAAGTACATCGACGACGGGCAGATGGAGAAGCTCGCCCAGCCGATGGCCAAGAACGAGTACGGCCAGTACCTGCTCAGCCTGCTGAAGAACAAGGACAAGCTGTGAACGTCATTCAGACAGCACTCCCCGGCGTGCTGCTGCTCGAGCCGAAGGTGTTCGGTGACGCGCGCGGCTTCTTCCTCGAGACCTATCGCACCGAGCGGTACCGCGAGCTCGGAATCCCCGGTCCCTTCGTGCAAGACAACTGGTCGCGGTCGCGGCGCGGCATTCTGCGCGGCCTGCACCTGCAGCACCCGAAAGCGCAGGGCAAGCTGGTGATGGTGACCCGAGGCAGCGTGTTCGACGTCGCCGTCGACGTACGGCGCGGCTCTCCGCACTTCGGCAAGTGGGTTGGGTACGACTTGTCGGAAGAGAACAAGCGCCAGCTGTGGATTCCACCGGGCTTCGCGCACGGCTTTTGTGTCACCAGCGACGAGTGCGACTTTCTCTACAAGTGCACCGAGATCTACGCGCCCGAGAACGAGCGCACGGTGCTGTGGAACGATCCGGCCATCGCCGTGCAGTGGCCCGTCACGACGCCTGTGTTGTCGAAAAAGGACGAAGCGGGCCTGCCCCTCGCGCAGCACACGCAGTTGATGGACTACGTGGCTTGATCTTCACCTGACGGGGAACAGCACCTGCTCGCGGTTGATCGCCTCGACCCGAAGTGGCGCCTCGGGCAAGGGCTGGTTCCATCGAACGGGGACACCCGCGGCGTCGCGCACGAAGACGTGGGTCTCGGGGGCGGCTCCGCTCGGCACCCACCCTGCTTCGGAGCGCGTCGCCTGCAGGCCCGAATAGCCAGCGCTGTCGGGAGTGAGGAGGGTGCGATCGAGCCGTGACACCTTGAGATCGATGGCCACGAACGGCGAGGGCGGCTCGGGCTGTGCGCCTGCGGTCTTCGTCTCGTACCACCCCTGGCTCGTCGAGAGCAGCACGGCGCCTGTGGGAAACGCGCTCAGCCACACCGCGTCTTCGCCGATGCTCTGCAGCCACGCCTGGGGAACGGTGACGAAGTACCAGGGGCTCTCGTGGCGCACCGACGGCACGTCACCCGGCTGTACCTGCAAGGCCTGCAATCGGCGGTCGAAGAACCACACGAGCCCGCCCTCGTTGAAGTGGTGGTAGTGCCAGAACTCGTCCATCGGCAGCACGACCGGGTTCTTCGGGTACAGCCCGAACTGAGGCAACACCGGGAACTGGAAGATGGGCCGATCGGCGCCGGCGCGATCGAGCGCGAACCGGGCCCAGGCGAGAATGGAGGGCCGGCGATAGAGCGGGTCGTTCATTCGCTCGAACTCGGCGAAGGACATCGGCAGCGCCGCGCCGAGCGTCACCACCGCGGCGACGGCGAGCGCGACCCGCGAGGGAATCCACGCCAGGCCATACATGGCGAGGAAGACGAACGACGGCAGCATCGGGAAGGCGTAGCGCGACTCCTTGTGGCCAATCACGAACACGAACATGGCCAGGAGCAGTGCAAAGAATGACAAATGGAGCAGCGCTCGGCGATCTCGAATCGCCAAAGTGCGGATGGCGCCGAGGGCTGCGAAGCAGACGGCGGGAGCTCCGAAGAGCGCGAGGAGCGCGGTGGGGATCTCGGAGCGCGGGTCGGTCTCTCCGCCAGCGCTGCCTCCACCCGCCGAGCCCCAGGCACTGGTGAGCCCGGCCGACAGCTTCTGCCACCACGAGCCGTCGCCAGGGACGAAGCGGCTGAAGATGACGGCCTGCACGAGCAGGAAGAGGCCGAGGCCGAGCACGAGCGGAATCGCGAGCCGGGGCTGAACGATCGAGAGGAGTCGCTCGCGGAACGCCCGGGGCCGGTCGTGCCCGGCGAGGCTCCAGACGAGGTTGGCGAGGGGAATCGCGAGGCCCAGCGCGGCGACCGGGTACTTCGAGAGCATCGCGGCGGCCACGGCGAGCGCGAGTACGATGAAGTCGACGCCGCGGCGGGTGGTGACGGCGCGCTCGGCCGCGATGAGCGTGAGGAGCGAGAACGTCATCGATGGCACGTCGGCCATGACGAACGGCAGGAAGTGGAGCAACAGCGGGTTCAGCGCGAGAAGCAGTACGCCGCAGAAGGCCAGGCCGGCGCCGACGCTGGTCCTCAGGGTTCGCCAGAGGAGCACGAGGCCCCAGACGCCGACGGCCCAGGGGATGAGGTGAATGAGGCCCGCCGCGCCCCGCTGACCCGGCGCGTAGCCGGAGGCGAGGAACGGCGCGACCAGCAGTGAGATGCCGGGTGGGCGATCGACGCGGTAGTTCTGCGAGAGGCGGGTGAGATCATGCCCCGCCAGCCAGCGCGCGTTGACAAGGTAGTCGTACGCGTCCCAGGAATCGAGCGGCAGATCGAGCGCGAGCAGAAACGACCAACCCAACAGGGCGGCGAGCACTGCACCTGCGAGCAGATGGACTGCACGCGCTCCGGTCGAGGACATGGGGTGGACCGATACTTCGAGCGGAACGACCGGTCCACCCCTGAACACGATTGCTCAGAAATCGCGGTTCGTTCAAGCATCCTGCCGAGCGCACCGCGCGAGCCCTTCGCAGTGACCGACTTGATGTGCGACTACCCTCACGCATCAGTACCAAAGAACTTGTGACCGAACCACCAATGCCGCACGAACAGCTGACTTTGAACGCTCGTCTTCCTGTGCAGTGGGAACCAACCCCGCCCACGGCGTTGTAAGGAAAAGCGCCCCCTCTTGCTCTTCAGTGGTCGGGTACCTGCCGAGAAGTGCGAGTGCATCAAGGAAGATCTGCCCTTGTCTCGTCGGAAGACACAGACTGGCCATAGGCACAAGAGGATGCGTTCCGCACTGATACGGCGCTCCTGAGTTCTGCGGGAATGCTGTGGAGGCCCAGCCGAGACAAGGTGCGCCGCTGACGCAGCACTGGTTGTAGAGGTCGCCACAGCCAGCAGGCGGATAGATGAGCGCGACGCCCGAGCGGTCACCTGATGAGAGAACGAGATCCCCGCCAACAGAACGAGTGAGGCCACAGACCGGCCTGTACATCACAGATGCGGTGTCAGGTCGCGGGGAGAGAGTACGGCGCGGCAGGAGGGACAGTTCATTCTGACAGTCGGCCGCCAGCCCACCTCCGTCCGCAGCGACCACCGGATCTTCGTGGGTAAACCCAAGAACATGACCAAGCTCATGAGTAAGCACGCCTGACAGCGTCCAGCCAGAGGCTGCTGCGATAGGCAAACGGCCTACCCCAACCAGAATAAAGTCGTCTGTACGGATTTGACCGGGGATCGGGCTTGGGAATGAGGCAGCAGCAATAATCCCCAACCCCAAGGAACTCGAAGGCTCAACCTTCAAAGCAGCTACAGACATCGAGCAAGAGGGATTGAGCGAAGACAGATATGTAAACGTAATCCCTGGATTACCAGCCCCCATTCCGCGGGTGGACAAGGACCAACTTGACGTCGCTGCAGCCATAGCGGCTTCGACGACGGAAACGGAAAGGGCTTGGTCGCCCGTGGAGTTGAACTGAGTCGAAATGCAGTAGGAAATCACCAAAGGCTCAGAGGTCCACCTATTGTCCCCCCCACCCGGAAGCGAGGCTATCGAAAGCTCATTCCTGCCCGCCTGCCCCACCTTGCCGTCAACAACGCCGTTGTACGGCAGGAGCATGTCGCCGTCCACAACTCGAAATGCCGCTCCACTAGTCGAAAACACAACACCATCAGGAACTCTGCCGAATGACGTAACTGAGACCTCATCCACAGTACGACTACACGACAGAACCAAAAACACAGCAACCCAGCCCGGCAATCGCGAAGCGCACGAACTCGGGACGAGTCGCAAACCAGGCGGCCGCGTCTCAACGGCCACCCCTCCAGACGATACCGCCATTGAGAACTCCTCTGGGCTCCAGGCCCAACGTCCGCTAGTTGACAGCAATAGACTCAACAGCCTCTGCGTAGCCACCGTTGGCAGAACAAACCCCCGTCCCTTGTACATCAACAGTCCGCCCCGAGAGCTTGGCCGCATTGAGCAATGACAACATGGCCTTCCCCTGGTCGGTGTTCATCGGAATGGCGAAGACGGTGTTGGATCCCGGACAAGACATGGCCGGCTTGTTGAGCGTAATCACAGCCCACGCATTCGAGTTGGCCTGAATCCTGGTAACCAGGGCGCCATTTGCGGACGAAGCGGCCGCGACAGATCCCACCGCGAACATACACACGAGAACCAGCCTACTGATTGAGCTCATGAAAACCTCCTTGAATGTGTGAAACTGACTTCAACAAATCAACGCAACCGCGAGATACTCTTCCCATAGCGCATCCACCCTCCCCGAACACGCGACGCCACAAAGAAGCCGACCATGGGGAGGCACTGTGTCTACATCTAACGTTTCATCAAACGTCGCACGTGGTATTGTCCGCTCGCCGAGCATCCGTCAATATCAAGCCTCCGACCAGGTCGTTTCGCGCTCACGTGCGGCAACACAACACACCCGTGATGCGTGAATTGAACGCGCACCCAGTCATGTTCGTGGCCGCGTCGACCCGGGTGAGCGAGCCTCTCAGACACGAGCCTTCGGCCAGCTTCGTCGGACACGCTGCGCCCACTGCAGCCAGGTCGGGGTTGTTGGGGCCGTTCGGGTCGGCTGGCACGGTGCACCCCATGCGCGTCGTCCCCAACGAGCCGCGACAGCTCGGGAAACACACTCCACAGTCGTTGGCTGCATCGAACGCGAAACACCCGGGCGTCGTCGTCGCCTCGATCGTGGTGATCGCCCCGAGCGCCGAGCTCAACCCGGTACACACGCGCCAACCGACCCCACACAGCGCCGCTGCGCTGGGCTCGTCAATCCACCCGCTGAAGGTGCCGCTGCAGGCTGCGACGTTCGGGTGTCTCGTCTGGTCGAGCCCGTCACGTGTTCCATCTGCACAGGGAGCCCCACTCATGCCTGCATCGGCACCCGCCGTGCCACCACCCGCCCCGCCGGCCGACAGCTTGATCGACACCGACTCGGCCACCGCGCCCCACGTCGCGGTGACGCTCATGCTGTCGGCACACTTCGGGTCCGACGCCTGGTCGCAGGCCACCTCGACGACCGCCGAACCGAACGAGTCGAGCTGAACCGTCGAGCCCGCCGATAAAGACCCCGCGCTCGAGACGAAACGAACCGCGCCCTTCCCCACCTCTCCGTTCTGCCGCGTCACCGCAGCCGTCACCCGGGAGGTCTGACCGTTCGGCTCGATGGTGCGCGGAGCCGCCGTGAGCACGATCACGCCCAGCTCTTCGACAGGGACACAACTCGCCAGCATCGCCACCACGAGTGTCAGCGCACGGCCCATGCCTGGGTGTTGTGACGGCTCGCTCGTTCCGTCAGCGGTTGCGGCAGCACAACACGCCAGTCACCTTTGGCTGGTACTGACAGCCGGTCGTGTTCCGTGACGCATCGATGCGAACCGTCGACCTCGGCAGACACGAACGCTGGGGCAGCTGCGGCAGCCCACACCCATTCCCGACAGCCGCCATGTCAGGGTCGAGCGCTGGCTGGCCGACGAACGCGCAGGTCTTGCTTCCCATGCCCGCGCTCCGGCAGGTGGCAAAACACTCTCCACAATCCTGTGCAGCGTCGTAGGCGAAACACCCAACCGTCGTGGTCGCTTCGTCTTGCGTGATGCACCCGAGCGCGGCGCTCGTGCCCTGGCACACGCTCCAACCGTCGCCACACAACGACGCCGCGCTGCCCTCGTCGATGAGCCCCGAGAAGAACCCCTCACACGCGGCCACGTCGGGTTGCGCCCACAGCCCTTCACGCGTCCCGTCGGCACAGGCGCTGCCTGCATCGGCAGCCCCACCGCCGAGCCCCAGACACCCGCCTTCCCCTCCACCTGCTCCCGCCGCGCCGCCGTCGACCGGTGAGACGGTGCGCACCTGAACGCGCACCTCCTGCTCCACGCCCTCCCACGACCCTTTCACCACCACCTCACCCTGACACTTCGCATCGACCCGCTCGTCGCACGCGAAGACGACCTCGGCCCGCCCCGACACATCCAGCGCGACCTCGCGCCCCATCAGGAGCGTGCCCGCCGTCGACCCGACCCTGACGGTGCCCCGCCCCTGGGCGCCGCTCGAGCGGATTGCCAGGAACGAGACGATCGTCTCGCTCCCATCGGCGTCGATCGTCTGGGGGCTCGCAGTGACGAGCAGCGTGCCTGGCGTCGTGCAGGCGCACACGACCACTGCGGCCAGCGGCCTCAGGGCCCTCTGCAACACGCGACACCCGTCGTGCTCACCGGGTCGGCCCTGCACCCGTACGTGTTCTGCGTCGCGTCGGTTCGACCAGTCGCCATACACGACGAGTTCGCGGTCACGCCTTCCTGCCGGCAATTCGCGCCAACCCCTGCCATGTCGACGTCATTGTTGTTCGGAGGAATGGTGCACAGCCCGCCAGCCGTGTTCATCGACGTGCCAATGGCAGCCCGACAGCGCGGGTGACAGACGTAGCAGTCATTCGCCGCATCGAAGGCAAAACACCCGAGAAAGGCCGTCGCCTGCGACATGGTGAGCCGAGTGATCGCCCGGTCGCTTCCCGTGCACACCCGCCAGCCCTGGGCGCAGAGGTCGGCGGCCGGGCGCTCGTCAATCCACCCTGACCACGTGCCCGCGCAGGCCGCAATGTCGGGGAAGTCGAGCTCGCTCGTGAAGCCCTCGCGCGTGCCGTCGAGACAACCGTTCGACGAGACCGGCCCCCCGCCCGTCCCAGCCCCGGCTCCGCCGCCGGCCAGCCCACCTGCGGCGCCACCGCCAGTCCCACCCGCGGTTCCGCCGTCGACGGGCGCCACGCCCACGACGAGCAGCTGCTCACACGCCAGGGCGGTGAGCGCGAGCCCCACCACGAGAATCAGTCGAAAAATCATCGTTCGAGGCACCTTTGTGACGGGCCAGCCGTTCCGTCACAACACCCTCATACTGCATGGCGGAATCATCTCGACTGGGAAGGCGTGCGGCATTCGCGGTAGGAGCCGCCGCGTTGCGCGCCCACCTGCCCACCCTGGTTTCATGTCTGTTGGCCGCGAGCGTGAGCTCCGCCGGCTCGGCGCGCCTCGAGTACGAAGCACCAGACGGGTGCCCCAGCCGAGAACAGTGGAGACAGCTGGTCGCCGCCCGAATCGGCAAAGACCCCTTCGTCGTCGACGGCCGCACCCTGCTTCGAATCACCCTCAGCAGGCTCGAGACGGGCTGGACCTCCGAGATGATCGTCGAGGCGCCAGGCAGCCCGACCCGTCGCCGAACGCTGACCGCCGACGACTGCTTCGACCTGGCCGAGGCCACCGCCGTCACGGTCGCGCTCTTGGTCGAAGTCATCATCAAGAAGCCCGACCCGCAGCCGATGGTCGAGACAGTCGCGCAGCTGCCCACGCCCGCGCCGCTGCCGCCTGAACCGCCTGCGCTCAGCTGGAGCCTCGGCGCGGGGCTCGGCGTCATGGCAGGCGTCGCTCCGTCGGCCGTGCCAGTCGTTCGTGCAGAGGGCCGCGCCCGCGCGACGTGGTGGAGCCTCGGGCTCGAGGGTCGCTTCCATTGGCCCATCACGGCCGCGCTGCCAGCTGGCGGCGAGCTCGCGACCGCCTCGCTGACCGGCGCGATCGTGCCGTGCGGCCACTATCGCTGGTTCCGGGCGTGCGTCGACATGGCGCTCGGAGGCCTCCACCTCGAAGGCTCCAATGTGTTGCAGGCGCGCGGCGGCTGGGTCTTTCATGCCAGCGGCGGCCTTCGCGTGGGATTGATGATTCCTTTCAATGAAACCGTCAGCGCAGGCCTCGTCGCCGAGGCGCAAGTGGCCTTCATGCGCACGTCTGCTGTCCTGGTCACCGAACAGGGCTTCAACAGGGTCTGGACCTACCCCCTCCTTGGTGGAGGCGGCAGTGCCATGCTGAACATTCGCCTGTGACGGAATCATCTACCCTTCACAAGTCTGATTCGCTGGAGGCGCGACGGCAAGCATTCGCCGTGGCCTACCGTGAACATCTGACCTGGATGCTTCATGCCGTGCGACGACTCGGCGTGGCTCCTGCGGAGCGTGAAGACGTGGTGCATGACGTGTTCTCGACAGCCTGGCGCAGAATCGAGAGCTATCTGCCAGACAGGCCGATGCGGCCCTGGTTGTTTGGCATTGCGTTTCGGGTCGTGGCCAACCGAAAGGCAGCCAGGTCTGGCAGCGAGACCCTCGAGGCCGAGTTCGACGCCAGGCGCGGCGCGGTCGATCAGCCCGACTCACTCGTCGAGGCCGAGGTGACGCGTCAGAACATTCAACGGGCGCTCGAACAGATACCGCTCGAGCAGCGGGCGCTCTTCATCGGGCACGACATCGACCAGACGCCCATCACCGAGCTGGCCCGCGAGCTCGAGCTTCCCCTCAACACGGCGTATTCGAGACTGCGCCTCGCGCGTGATCGATTTCAGAAGGCCTTCGACGCCTTGCAGGGAGGCGCGTGATGAACGACGACCACGACCTGCAGCCATTGCCCGCGAACCTCACCCGGGCCCTCGAGCTCGAGCGTCAGGCCCCCGAGCCGAGCGCAGCCGAACTCGAGCGCCTCGCGCAGCGCATCGACTCCACGTTCTCGATGCCGCCCGCCGCCCCGCTGACGGCAACACCTCCGAGTGCCTCTGCGGTGGCCGCCACCAGCACCATCACCAAGCTCGGGCTGCTCGTGGCAGGCATTGCGCTGGGTGGAGTCGGCGGAGCGACGCTCCACGCCCGCTTCGCAGCGCCACGCGAGGTGGTCGTCGAACGAGTGGTCGAGGTGCGGGTGCCGGTCGAGGTGCGGGTGCCGGTGGAGGTGGCCCCGCCGGCCCAGCTCCCCGTGGTGGCGCCCACCGTCGCGCCCGTCAGGCCGAGGCCGGCCGTCGAGACACCACCTGCGCCTGAAGCGCCCATTGCGGCAACGCCTGTCGTACCTGCAGAGCACCCTCCCGAGAAGAGCGCGCTCGACGTCGAACGGCTGCTCATCGAGCGCGCGACCGCGGCGCTGGCCCGAGGAAATGCGGAGCAGGCACTCGAAGCCTGTCAGACCCACGCTGAGCGCTTTCCGGTGGGCCGTTTTCGCGAAGAGGCCGACAGCCTCGAGATTCGTGCGCTGATGCAGCTCGGCAGGAAGCCGGAAGCGAAGGAGCGGGCCAGGCTCTTCAGCCTGCATCACCCCGACAGCCTGCTGCTCGACGTCGTGAACGCCGCGGTCGAGTGAGGCCAGCCTTGAATCGAACGAGACGCTTCCTGGTCGTGGTCTGTGTTGCGGTGGCCTGTGGTCGAACGAGCGAGGTGCCGATCGGGAGTGTTGGCGGCGGAACTGCCGGTGGAGGCTTCGTCACCGCGGGTGGCGTGACGGCGGGCGGATTCGTCACAGCAGGCGGTTCCACGGCAGGCGGCTCCACGGCAGGCGGCTCCACGGCAGGCGGTTCCACGGCAGGCGGTTCCACGGCAGGCGGTTCCACGGCTGGCGGCTCCACGGCGGGCGGCTCCACGGCAGGCGGTTCCACGGCAGGCGGTTCCACGTCAGGCGGCTCCACGGCGGGCGGCTCCACGGCAGGCGGCTCCACGGCAGGCGGCACGAGCACGCCGACCGGCTGTGCCGACGGCACCCGTGAAGGGCTCGTCAACCTCACCACGTTCCCCGACGTCGCCGCCTGTGAAGGCGCCTGGTCAGGGTGGATCGACGAGCCCTCGGCTTCGGCGCTCTGCGCGACCGGCTGGCACGTCTGCCGCGGCACCGACGCTGCCATCGGCCGTGTCACCTTCCAGCAGGCCACCTCGTTCCTCGGCTGCTTCGCCTTCGACACCGCTCACGACTGCGGCGCCTGCTACCCCACCTGCCGCGGCTCGATCGGCGTCTGCCGAACCTGCTGCGTGCCCAACACCCCGACCGACCCCGACATGGGCGGCCTCGGAGCCAACTGCATTCAACTGCCCATCGGCACCGGCAGCTCGTGCCTCGCAACGGGCCGCGTCGACGCCTCGCAGAACTCCACGGGCTGTCAGTGGAACGCGATGATCACCGGCGTGGCCTGCTGCCGGAACTGACCCGCCGCCCCTTCCGATTGCGCTGAACGGGAAGATGCGGTTGAAGGCCCCGGAAAGAGGAACTCCATGGGCACCCACGACGCAGCCACCGTCAACCGCGACTACTACGAGCGCACCACAGCCGGCCGCGAAGACTACTGGAAGAAGATGGCGGCGCCCCGGCACCGCGTCGAGGTCATGCGGCAGGTCGTCGCCGAGCTGAACCCGACGGCCGTCGTCGATCTCGGCTGCGGCAACGGCGTGCTGATGAGCGAGCTGCGCGACGTGGCGCCGAACGCGAAGTGGAGCGGCCTCGATCTCTCGCGCCCGCAGGTCGCCGAGAACGTGAAGAACCTCACCTGGGCCACCTTCCGCGACGGAAACCTCGAGCAGCCCTTCCCCGCCGACTTCGACTGGCTCGGGCAGTTCGATCTCGCCATTGCGACCGAGGTCATCGAGCACCTCGACTCTCCTGGCACGTTCCTCGAGAACGCGGGCCGGCTGCTCAAGCCGGGCGGCAGCCTCGTCTTGTCGACGCAGTCGGGCCCGATTCGCGAGACCGAGCAGCGCGTCGGTCACCGCCGCCACTTCAGCCAGCGCGAGATGAACGAGCTGATGCGCGCGAACCGCTTCGAGCCCGTGCGCGTGTGGAACACCGGCTTCCCCTTCCATGATCTCTCGAAGTGGTACGCGAACCTGAACGCCGACGCCTCGATGTCGCAGTTCGGCGAGGCGGCGTATGGGTTCAAAGAGAACGCCATCTGTGCGGCGCTGCGGCTGGCGTTCAAGCTGAACTCGTCGTCGGCTGGCGCGCAGCTCTTCGCGATCGCTCGGAAGGCGTAAGTGGCCTCGGTCGGGGCTCTGCGGCGAAAGCAGCTGCGCCGCGGCGTCGGGCTCTTCACCGCGGCCTGTCTGCTCGCGGGCTTCGCGGTGCGCGCGTGGGCGGGCTGGCACGGCTACTTCGCCGATGACGAATCGCTCTTCTGGGCGACGGGCGTGCAGATCGCGCGCGGCGAAGCGTTTCCCCTCGTCGGCCCGCCGATCAGCGGCTCTCCGGCTGGCCTGCCGGGGCCGTTGTTCTACTGGGTGAGTGCGCTCCCGGCCTTCGTGTCGTCACACCCCTACGCGCAAAGCCTGTTCTACGCGGCCTTCGCCGAGCTCGGCGTGCTGGCGTTCGCGTCGGCCTTGCGGCGATGGTGGGGCCTGCGCACGACCGCCATCTTCCTGTTGCTGAGCATCGCGCTGCCCTTCCTCGTCGCGTACTCCGACCGCATCTGGGCGGGGAACCTGTTCTTCACGCTCGCCGCAGGCGTCGTGTGGCTGACGTCACGGCTCGTCGCTCGGCCCACGCGCCGCGCCGAAGCCTTCGCCCTGGGAGCCCTCGCCGTCGCGATGCCGCAGCTTCACCTCTCGACGGTGCACCTGGTGCTCGTGTCGGCCGTCGCGCTCATCGCCTTTCGCAAGTGGCCCTCGTTCAAGTGGCTGCTCGCGGGCGCCGTCGTGGGAGCCCTCTTCTACATTCCCTACCTCGTGCACGAGCTGCGCACCGACTTCTCGAACACGCTGGCGATTCGTGCGCACGCCGCCTCGGTGCCCGAGCGCAACGCCGCCGCGCTCGGGAGCCTGTACCTCTCGTTCTTCGGCCTGGGCACGACCGACATCTCGTACCTGTTCGCGCGCGGCTACTGGTACGGCTTCAACCACTTCGACTTCTGGCGCGGCGGCGGCGTGAACGCGATGAAGCAGGTGTACACGCAGGCGGGCGTGGCGCCGTTGCTGTGGCTCGCGCACGGGCTGACGTGGGCGCTGCAGGTGGTGGGCTTCGTGGTGCTGCTGGTGCGCGTGGTGCGGCGACGAAAGGCCGACCTCTTCACCGTGTTCCTGCTCGTCGCGCTCGCCGACATCACCGCGCTGTACCTGCTGTCGGGCAAGGCCGGGTACGTGCACTACACGACCATCGTGCTGCCGCTCGCGTTGCTGCCGACGCTGGCGGTGTTCCGCGCGTTGCCACGAAAGATCTCGCTGCGCGCCGCGCCCGTCGTGCTGGCCATCGTGCTCGCCGCGTGCGGCGTCATCCTCCACCACTTCTATCTGGGCCTCGAAGGCACCATTCCCGATCAGGTGGCCATCGTTCGCCGCGTGCACCAGGAGCGCGCCGGGCGGAGCTTCGCCTTCTTGAGCGGCTCACAGTGGATCTTCGGCAACGCCTACGCGCGGCTGTCGGTGCTGCTCGAGCGCACGCCCTGGGCGCCGCAGCAGACGGCCGACCCGAAAGACACCTTCGTCGTCTTCACCCGGGCCGACTGGAATCAGTCTCCGCGGCAGGGGCTCGAGGTGCTCGAGCTGTTGCCGCACCTGGTGCTGACCCGCGTCGCGCGGTGAGCCTCAGCGCCGGCCCCACACCTTGAAGCCGTAACGATCGAACAGCAGCATGAACTCGGCGGCGAGGCGCGGGTGCACCTGCGGGTGTTTGCGCGAGTCGACGACGACGACCTCGGAGCTGGCGAGCTGCGCGTCGAGATCGTCGGGCACCACGGGCGCCTCGCAGGGCGTGAAGTAGAGCGGCTCCCAGCGGCGGTTGAGCTCGAGCGGCGTCATGCGCTCGGTGGCGCAGACCATCACCAGCACCGTCGGCGTCTCGCTCTGCACCCGCGCCTTGTCGATGGGCGTGATGAACGAGCCATCACCCAGCGAGGTCGCCGCTGCGCCGGTGAGCTGGGCGAAACGGTAGAAGACGAGATCGTCACCGATGGCAGAGAAGCCGACCGGCGTTCCGAGCCAGTAGAGGTGTGTGACGCCGAGCTGCTCCATCAGCGCGGCGGCGTTGCGGGTCGAGCCGAGCAGCGCCCAGTTGATCGCGCCCTGTCTCGTCACGTGATCGCGCACGGCCCGGCGCCCCAGCCCGAGGTGCAGGTGCAGATCGTGAATGAGCACCCGCGCGTCGGGCGGCAGCACCTTGCGCGCACGGGAGATGGCGAAGTGGTTCTCGATGAGCTCGTCGGGCGCTTCGGGCCGGCTCGAGGCGATCAGATCGATGACCTGGTGAATCGGCGCGACCTTCATCACCGAGTGCGCGGGCAACGACCACAGATCGCCCGCGTGCAGCAGCTGAAAGCCGGCGAGCGCCGCCACCACGGGGCGCGCCAACACGTGCTTGCGCCAGACGCCGACCAGCACTGCACCGACCACCGCGGCCGCCCACGGAACGAGCGCCTGCAGGTACCGGTCTTGATGCTGCGTCCAGTACCAGATGGGAACGCCGAGCCACGTCGCGCCCACCAGCGCCAGCACGCGGCGACGACGCGCGGCGAAGGGCAACAGCGCGACGCTGATCAGGAACAACGAACCGAAGGTCGGCCGGTTGCCGTGAAACGTGTCCCAGTCGTGGGCTTCGAAGCCGAAACGAAGGGTCGCCTTCGCCACCGCAACCAGCTTCTCGCGGGTGGTGCCTTTGGGAACCCACGCCTTGTCGACGATCGAGGCGTCGATGCCCTGCACCATCGGCGTGGAGGGAAAGAGCGAGCCGGCGTGCGGGTAGATGGGGTTGTGGTACCAGAGGCTGTTGAGCAGCCAGTGCGGCGTCGAGACCAGCAGCGCAAACCCCAGCGCGAGAGCGGCTGCCTTCACGAAGTCGAAGCGCCGGCGAACGAGCGACCACACCAACCGCGCTGCGATCGCGATGGCCGGGCCCGCGAGCAGCATGAGCGCGTGGTACTTCGTCAGCGCGGCCGCGCCCGCCATCGCGCCGAACAGCGCGCCCATTCGAAGGGTCGGCCTGCGCCACAGCCGCCACAACGAGAGGAACAGCGGCGCCGCCCAGAACGCGAGCGCGTGATCAGCCGCGGCGCCGAGCGCGGAGTCGTACAGAAACACGCCCGGGAAGAGGAAGAAGGCCACCCAGCCCACACGCCAGCGCGGCCGCGGCACCAGCACGTCGAGCACCACCGGCAAAGCGAACACCGTCGCGACGAACAAGACGAACTCGAGGTGCGAGGCGAGCACGATCGAATCGAACGGCTGCGCGACGGGCGAGAGGAACGCCCACGTGTACAGGTAGCTCGCGAGGTGCGGCATGGTGCCGGCGAACCAGCCCTCGTCGAGGCGGAAGATGGCGTGCGCGGCGGCGTACTGTTCGGCGAGCGGCAGGTGGTACCAGTGCGCGTCGTACAAGATGTTTCGCGGCGTCAGCAGCGGCACCCAGATGAGCCCGAGGCATGCCAGCCCGAAGGTGCGCAGCACGCCGTCGACGAGACGCGGCCTCGACGCGCGCAGCCGCAACGACAGCCGCCGAAACCGCCTCAGCGCGCGCCACATCTGGCGCCCACCCGCCACGAGACCCACGAGGGGGAGCAGCACGAAGGCGGGCGTGGAGAGCCCGTGCATCAGGCCGACCGCGACCGTCAGCAGCGCCCAGCCGAGCACGCCGAGCGCGAAGGCGTAGACGAGGCGCTCCCGGAACGGCGTCGACCCGAGCCCCAGTCGCCTGGTGAGGAAGAAGCCGCCGCACCACGAGCCCACCGCGAACAGCCCCGCTTGCAGCAGCACCAGCAGGTAGCGCCAGACGAGCCAGTTCTTCGGCGGGTCGTGCGGCGCGACCGCACCATAGAAGACGGAGAACCCAGCCAGCCCCACCACGAGCGGCACCACGCTGAACCAGTGGATTCGGGAGTTCCCCACGTGACTCCTCGATGGCCGCGGCTAGGGGTGAATCTTCACCGCTTCGAGGTGAAGCCACGTCTTCCGCGGCACCCGCACCCGAACGAAGCGCGCCTTCACCGGGTCGAACGACGCCCGCCACACGCTGAACTGAGACTCGCGCCGGGCCACCTCGCGAAAGGTGGACCCGTCGTCTCCGACCTCGATGAGGAGCGGCACCGCGCGCTCGGGCACGTCGTCGGAGCGGTTGATGATGGTCGCGCCCGACATCGTCTTCGGCTCGCCGAGATCGATGCGGAACCACGGGCTGTCGTCGTCGAGCGTGTGAAAGAGAATGCGCGAGGTGAGCGGGCCGCAGCGACCGGCCTTCGGCGTGCAAGTGGCCCACGACGAGCTCGCCACCCACGGCTTGCCCTCGGCGATGTCGGTCGGCTCGAGCGCGCGTTGCCCCAGCGTGTAGCCGGCGACGCAGAGCACCATGAGCACGAGCGCGGGGCCGACGAGCTCGACGGGCTGCGACCAGCCGCGCTGCTCCCGGCGTTGACGCGTCTCTTCGCGATCGCCGAGCAGCTGGGTGGCCTCGACGCGCAGCAACGAGACGCCTTCGTCGAGCGCCGCGTCTTCGACCTGGTTCGGGTCGAGGTGCAGCAGGAACTCGAGGCCCGAGCGCTCGTCTTCTTCACGAACGACGGGAGAGCCGGCGCGCAGCAGCGTCACCGCCCGCTGGTAGCCCTGAAAGGCGATGCGCGACGCCGAGGCCGCGGTGGTGTCGGCTGCGGCCGCCTCGCGAAAGGCATCGTGCGCCTGAGCCAGCGCCGCGGCTTGCTCGGAGTCCATGGGCGCGCCGTAGCGCACCGCTGCCTGTCCACCAAGCAGGTTGTCGGTCTCTTCCGCTGACGGGCGCGGGGCCGAAGTCCGTGCGAAGGTCCGAACGCCGTGCTAGCCGACGGCCCGTGTTCGTGAAGGCCGCCCGAGCAGGACTTGCCCTGGGAGCGATCGCCGGCGCGATCGCGTTCACGTTGGCCACCGAGCTGATGCCGATCTCGCCGTCGTACCTGCGCGAGAACCTCATCGAGCCGCACCAGCGCCTGCAGATCATGGTGACGGCGGCGGTCGCGATGCTGGGCACCGTGCTGGTGGCCTTCGTCGCATGGCTGCGCAACCGGCAGAACGCGTGGATTGGGCTCGACTGGCTCGCGCGGGTGACGTGCCCGCTGCTGGTGACGCCGCTGGCCGCTGCGCTGTTTCGCCGCGACTTCGGCGACGCGGCACAGTCGGCGATTCTGCTCGGCTTCGTGGTGGTACTGACGGAGCGCCTGGTGCGCGTGTCGCTCGCGGCCTTCGCCGAGCACCCCGAGGTTCGACCGGGGGCAGCGCTGTTCTCGCGCCTCGACGCCCTGCTGGCGAAGCCTGCGGTGCCACTCGCCTTCGTCATCGTCGCGGCCATCGCGCAGGGCGTCTACATGAGCCTCTTCGCCGTCTGGTCGCACCAGCGCTTCGGCACCTTCGGCTACGACCTGGGCCAGTACCACTCGATCTTCGCGAACACGATGGCGGGCCGGCCCCTGCACGTTCCCGCGCTGGGCTGGGACTACGACTGGGGCGAGCTGCTCAACGGCCACGCCGATCTCGGCACGTTCTACATGCTGCCGATCTTCGCGCTGTACCCGCGCGCGCCGACCCTGCTGGTGATGCAGTCGACGTTGATCGCCTCGGCCGCGATTCCGCTCTTCCTGCTGGCGCGCAAGAACCTGTCGCCGGGCTGGGGTGTGGTGCTCTCGCTCGCGTGGCTCGGGTACCCGCCGCTGCACGGCGCGCAGCTGTACGACGTGCACATGCAGCCGTTCGGCATGTCGTGGGCGATGTGGGCGGTGTGGGCCGTCGACGCGAAGCGCTTCAAGAACTACTGGCTCTTCTTCACGCTGGCGATTCTCTGCCGCGAAGACGTCTCCATCGGCCTGTGCATGCTGGGCGCGTTCCTCTGGCTCTCGGAGTACCGGCCGAAGACGGGCTTCGTCACCGCGCTGCTCGCGGGCTGCTACTTCCTGGTGCTGCGCTTCAGCATCATGAAGAGCTCGTACTTCGCCGACGCCTTCAAAGAGCTCTACCCGCTCGGAGAGCACGGCTTCGGCGCGGTGCTCAAGACGATCGCCTCGAACCCCGGCTACTACGCGCGCTCGCTCATCACGTGGGAGAAGCTGCGGTACGCGCTGCAGGTCTTCGCGCCGCTCGCGTTCCTGCCGCTGCGCCGCCCCGCGATGTACGCCGTGCTGGTTCCCGGCTTCCTGCTGACGCTCACCACGACGGCGTACGCGCCGACCATTTCGATCAGCTTCCAGTACGTGTGCAACTGGGCGACGTACTCGTTCGCCGCCTCGGTGGCGGTGCTGACGCTCTACGGCGCCGACGCGCTGGGCAAGCAGCGCCGCCTGGCCGCGGGTGTGGCGCTCGTGCTGGGCATCGTGCTCGCGAATCAGCAGTGGGGCGCGTGGTCGCCGAGCCCCGTCGTGCATGGTGGCTTCCTCGACGTGGCGTTCGCACCTCCGACGGCGGCCGATCTGCAGCGCGACGACGATCTGCAATTGCTGATGAAGCAGGTGCCGCCCGACGCGAAGCTCTGCTCGTCTGACAAGACGCAGCCGCACGTGACGTGGCACCTGGGCAACTGGTCACTGCGTGACAGCCTCCACGACTGCGAGTTCCTGATCTTCACCGACGTGATCGGCGATCTCGGGAACGATCGGGGCAGGAATGCCATCGCGAGCGGTCAGTACACCGTCGTCGAGAGCGTGCGCGGCGTCACCCTCGCCCGACGGACGCCAGCCCCGCCCTGATCAGGGCGCCGGCTTCAGCACACGGTAGAGCCGCCACGCCCCTCGCTCGCCGACCAGAGCGAGCACCTGCGGCTCGACGGTAGGCAGAAAGTCGCGAGAAGTCGGCGTGATGAGCACGTAGTCATAGTGCTGGGCCATGACCGACGAATAGGTTGCCTGCGGCTTGTACCAATCCGGCGTCGGTGGCTGAACGTTCGGCCGGTAGAGCAGCGGCATGGCAGCGTGATCGAAGAGGTGCGGGTCGTACGAGTGTCGCGCGGCCGCCGCGTACCCGTGCAGCTGCCCCAGGCTTGGCTCCCGAATCCCGGGGAAGAAAATCTCGAGATCGAGCGGCAGAAACCGGCTGCCTTTGGGCATCTGCTCGACGAGCTCTAGGTAGGGCCGCACGTGCGCGCCAAAGAGGCTGAACTGCGTGAAACGAACGGCCGAGAGGGCGAACGTGAGGGTGAAGGCGACCGCGACGAGCCCCCAGCGCGCGAACCGTGTCGGCATCACGTTCGGCACCAGCAGCAGCGTGCCGAGAGCCAGCGTTGCGAAGCGAGGGTAGGTCCACCAGTGGGGAACGGGGCCACGAACTTCGAAGGGAAGGAACAGATAGAGCAGCAGGGGTGTGATGGCGACGAAGAGCGCGAGCGAGGGCCGGGGAGCGTTGCCGCGGGGGAGCAGGCCGCCGAAGACCGTCACGCCGAGAATCGCCAGGAACGCCACGCTCACCAGCCCCAGCCCGGGCTGGTCGACGACGTAGCCAAGCGCAGGCTCGCAGACCTTGCCGATGCGCTCGTTGACTGGCGGAGAGACGAAGGACATCGGCCCGCTGCCCGGCTTCGGCTTGAGTACGTCTCTCCAGAGCCACGGCGTGAGCACCAGAAAGCCCAGGCACGACATGACATGGAGCGCGATAGACCGAATCGGCCGGGCGCGCCCCAATGCGGTGAGCAGGGCTCCGAGTGTGAGCAACACCACGGCGTGCGCGTGCGTCAGGGCGACGAGGGCGGTCAGCGGAATGATCCTGGCGGCCGCCTTAAACGAGTCGGCCTCGATGAGTAGCGCGAGGGCCCAGACCGCCAGTGACATGCCCAGGTGAAAGGTCACCCAGCCTCAATACAGGTTGAGATCCCACGCGAGCACGAACCCGAAGGTGACGAGCGCCCAGTCACGACCCAGCGCCCGGCCAAGGCGAAGCAACGAGAGCGGCATCGCGATGACACACAACGCGACCAGGCACTTGGCCGCCATGACCGGGCCCACTACGAAACCGACGAGCGCGAGAAAGACGTAGCCCGTCCAGTACGGAACGAGTTTCGGGTTGACCAGGTAGAGGTCGGATATGGGCGTTTTGCCGAAGACGGTGTCGAGCAGCAGCCCCGAAGCGCCCACCGTCGAGCCGAGATCCGTGAGCGGTACGATGGGCGTCGCTGCCAGTGGCGCCAGCGAGACCAGCGACAGGACGAGCACCGCCGCGTTTCGGCCCCCGTTGGCGAGCAGCCAACCCTTGAGCGTCTCGAGGCGGCTCATGACGCGAGCTCCGCCTCGGCTCTCCGCGGGAACGTGGCTGTGGCGAGGACCACGAAGACCAGCGCGTAGTAGTAGTAATTGCAGAACGCCTGGCGCGCGAAGAGGAAGAACCAGACGTGCACCGTGGCGAGCCCCCAGCCCAGCCGCGCGAGTGACTTGCCTGCGCGAAGGAACATCCACGCTGCCGAGGCCGCCGCCAGCGCGAGCGTCAGCAGATTGAACGGCCCGTAAAGGGCCCGGAGCGGCTCGTTACCCTGTCCGCCCAGCCCCTCTATCTCTCCACGCAACGCGACCAGCGTCAGCGCATCGGCGCGCGGCGCTTGATCAGCCCACAAGCCGAACATCGAGTTCCAGAAGGCCGAGGGGTCGATCACCACGAAGGGAAGAATGAAGGCGGCGGCCGTCGCAGCGGCTCCGATGATGAAGCGGCGCGCGCCCTTGAGGCCCTCGGCCTTGAGCACCCACAGGCCAATCAGCCCGACCGCGACGATGGCGTACGTCTTCACGGCGAACGCGAAACCAAGCGCGACCCCGGCGAGGGCGAGGCGACGCTCCTGCAGCGCGAGCACGCAGCCTACGAGCGCGACCATGAGGAGCGGGTCGACCCACGATTGCTCGAGCACGAACAGGCCGATGGGGTTGGTGGCCCAGACGAGCGCGATGGCGCCGCCCAGCGCGAGATCCTTCGTGCGCCGCCACGTGATCGCGCCGAGCCCGAGCGAGAGCAGCACCTCGGAGATGAAGAGGCCGACCCGCACGTCGTGCTGACCGCCGAAGAGCTTCGCCCAGAGCGTCGACCAGAGCAGAAACGACGGCCCGTACGGCATGCCCGGCTTGTAGTTGTAGGCGCCCGCGTAGATGTCGACGTACTGCTGCGTGTACGGGTTGCGCCCCGCGAGGATGTGATCGACCGCCGCGACGCTCGAGGTCCACACGTCGATGAACGGCTGTGGAGACGCCCGAATCACCTGCGCCTTGCCGAAGAGCATCGCGCCGAGCGCCAGCGCCACGAACAGCGGCGTCACGAAGCGGGCCCAGGCGAACTTCGACAGACGCTCCTTGTTGGTCTGCGCCAGCAGCGCGAGCACGATGGCGAAGACGGTGATGAACAACGAGGTGCGCAGGCCTTTGAGCGGCTCGACCTCGCGCGCGTAGATCATCTGGTTGCCGGCGGTGATGATCGACAGGTTGATGAGCGATGCGCCCAGCACCACGGCGGCGTCGAGGTGGCGGTTCTTCAGCACGTCTCTGCCGACGCCCAGCAGCACCAGGCCCGCGCCGGTCACCATCACGACGGGTCCTGCGGCGTAGTGGCCGTGCGAGACGACCAGCACCATCGACAACCCCAGGTAGAGAACGAGCGCGATCACGCGAGCAATGTACCCGTTCGATCAGGTTGCCCAACGAGTTTCGCCGCTGGTGGTGTGCACGCCCGAGCCGGTGTAGCGAGCCTGTGCATGGAGAACGTCGTCTACCAGGAGCTGGCGAGCCTCGACGAGAACGACTGGTGGTGGTTCGTCGGTCGGCGGTCGATCATTCGCGAGACGCTCGAGCGGCACGTGAAGCCGCGCGCTGCACGCAGGGTGCTCGACGCGGGCTGCGGCAGTGGTGGCAACCTGCCCATGCTCCGGCGCTTCGGCGCGGTGACGGGGCTCGAGCCGTCTCCCATCGCAGTCGAGGCCGCACGCAAACGGTGTGGTGACACGGTTCGGGTGCTGCAAGGCACGCTGCCGGAGGGATTGCCGAAGGACGAGTCGTTCGAGCTGATCGGCTTGTTCGACGTGCTCGAGCATCTGGAGCTACCGGTGCCGACGCTCGTCGCGCTGAAAGAGCGGCTCACCGTCGATGGGCAGCTCGTGGTCACGGTGCCGGCGTTTCCGTTTCTGTGGAGCAAGCACGACGAGATCAACCACCACTTCCGCCGGTACACGCTGCGCACGCTGACGGCCGAGCTCGCGCAGGCGGGGTTCAAGGTCGACTTCTCGACGCACTACAACATCTCGCTGTTCCCCCCGATCGCCGCGGTGCGGCTGTTGCGAAAGGTGTTGCCGGGCACTGACAGTGACAACGAGGGGTCGTTGACGGGCGGGCTGGCGAACACGGTGCTGACGAAGACGTTCTCGGCCGAGCGGCATCTGGTCAGCCGCGTGCGCTTCCCGTTCGGCGTGTCGTTGCTGGTGATGGCCTCGCGCGCCTGATGCGAGCGACCGCGTTTAGCGGGGCCATTCGAACAGCCAGAGTTCTCCGAGCGCGAGCTGGCTGACTCGAACGGCGCCTGCCTGCTCGAGAAGGCCATCGGGCCCGCCCGACGCGACGATGCTGAAGCGCGGGTTCTTCGCCTTCACGCGCTCGACCAGCGTGCCGAGCTCGGGCCTCGACCGCACGTAGACGAGGCGCGTGCGCAGGTCCCAGGTGAAGAGCTCTCCCGGGAACGGCACGGTGTCGTCCCACGTCACGACGTCGCCAGCAGCGAACTTCTCGTTCATCAACCGCAACTGCGCCTCGGGCCAGTTCCACGGAGCGACCTGCTTCGTCGCGCGCTCCACCGTCGTCCACCCCGGCGCCTGCTTCAGCATCGCCGGCCACGCGTAGTTCACGTTCGTCGAGAGCTCGCGCACGCAGAAGAAGACGCTCGTGACGAAGAACGCCGTCGTCACCAGCGAGAGCCCCACCTTCACCGCGCGCCACGGAGCCCACGCCCAGACGAGGCCGATGGCGGCGACGCCTGCGATCGACGTGCCCATCGAGTAGCGCGGCCAGAACGCCGACGGCACACCGACCGCCGCGACGACGAGGAACCACAGCGCCAACGGCTGCCACCGGCGCTCGCGTGAGACCACCGCGCCCAGCGCCAGGAACAGGCACGGCAACGCGACACACGTGAAGGCGATGCCGAGGTACCCGTCGCGCAGATCGGGCCAGTAGACGGCACGGTTCCACTCGGTGAGCTGAAAGACGAACCGCTCCCACTCGCCGGGAATGCCGAAGAACGCCGCGCGCCCGCCGGGAGGCCCGCCGTACTGCGTCGAGGCGTCGTTCTCGCCGGGCAGCGCGCCGAAGATCGGCACCGTCATCTTGAACGGCCACGCCGGGTTGCCCATCACCAGCGCGTTCTGCAGGTACTTGTGCCCACCGAGCAGCAACAGCAACGCCGCCGAGCCGACCTGATCGACGAAGAGCGCTCCGCGGGTGGTCGAGGCCTTCAGCTCCCACAGCGCGCGGCCGACGAGAATCGGCGCGTACATCGCGAGGTGGAACGAGCCCGTGTGTTTGGTGCCGAGGTACAGGCCGAAGGCCATCGCCGACGCCCAGCGATCGCGCTTCTCGAGCGAGAAAGCCGAGAAGTACGCCCCCGCACCGAGCAACGCCGCGCACGCGACGTCGACGTGCACCGACGGCAGCTGCAGGAAGACGGGCGAGAAGCACAGCCACGCCGCGCCGAGGCCGGTGGCGAGCGAGCGGGAGGCGCCGAACCGCCGCGCCCAGGCCGCCGAGACCAGCATGCCGATGACACCGAACGGCAGCTGCGGCGCGTCGTCGAGCGCAGTGTTGCCGAGGAAGAAGCCGTTCCACGCCGCGAGCAGGTGCACGTTGCGCGGGTAACCGCGCGCCTGGTGAAAGCCCGTGTCCATGAAGGCCAGGGAGCCGTCCTGCACGATCGTGTTGGTGATCGTGGTGTGGAACATCAAGACGTCCCACCCCCAGGAGCGGAAGAACAACACCATGAACACGCACCAGCCGAGAATGAGCGCGGCCGGCACGACCAGCACGAGCGTCGCTTCTTTCGTCTCGAGCGCGTCGGCCCACAGCCGCTTCGGCACGCGCAGGTCGTCTCGCAGCTGCGCCAGCACCTCGCGTGGGCCCGTGCCCTTCACCGACGACCACTTCCAGATGCCGAGGCAGCCGAGCGTCGAGATGACGAACAGGCTCACCGGGCCGATGGGCCGCAGCTGATCTGCGAGCAGGAAGGTGACGACGATCAGCGAGACGAAGCTCATCGTGGCGACGAGCAGCCGATCGAACACGCCGCGGTCGCGGAAGAACCGCACCGAGATCGCGTAGCCCGTCACGGCCGGAACCAGCGTCGCCACCAGCAACCAGAGGGCCCGCAGCACGTCGATCATGAGCGCGGGCACCGTACACAATGCGCTCCACCGGGGCCCGCTGAAACCATCACCCTTCCCTTGGAAGGCCGGGGCCAACCGGGTACATGGCGCGCACTTTCCAAAGCTGGAGTCGAACACCATGCGCGTCGAAGTCCTTCAGTGGCTGCAGTGTCCCGAGACGAATGAACCGCTCGAGCTCGCGCCGGGCGCCGAGACGGCCTCCGACGGCCACGTGATGCGCGGCGTGCTCACCACGAAGGGCGGCAAGCGCTACGACATCGTCGACGGCGTGCCCGTGCTCATCCCCGGCTCGACGACCTCGCTCGAGAAAGAGACCGCCGACCGTTTCGCCGAGGAGTGGCACCGCTGGAGCGAGCTGCGCGACTACTACGAGAAGCAGTTCCTCGACTGGGTGGCGCCCGTCTCGAAGGAGGACTTCAAGGACAAGGTCGTCTTCGAGGGTGGCTGCGGCAAGGGCCGGCACACGCACGTCGTCGCGAACATGGGCGTCAAAGCCATCGTCTCGGTCGACCTCGGCACCTCGGCGTACGTCGCCTTCCGCAACACGCGCCACCTGCCGAACGCGCACGTGGTGATTGGAGATCTGCTCCAGCCGCCCGTGCAGCGCGTGTTCGATCTCGCGTTCTCGGTCGGCGTGCTGCACCACCTGCCCGACCCGCGCGCCGGCTTCCTCTCGCTGTCGTCGAAGGTGAAGCCCGGCGGCCGCGTGGTGTTCTGGGTGTACGGCCACGAGAACAACGAGTGGATCACGCGCTTCGTCGACCCCGTGCGCAAGCAGCTCACCGCGCGCCTCGACTCGAACGTGCTGCGGGCGCTCTCGGCCGTTCCCACCGCGGGCCTCTTCGGCCTCATCAAGGTGGCCTACGACAAGAAGCGGAACCCCTTCGTCGGCAGCCTGCCCTACGGCGAGTACTTCGCCTCGATGCACGACTTCCCCTTCGATGAGCTGCACAGCATCGTGTTCGACCAGCTCGTCACGCCCGTCGCGTACTACCTGCGCGGCGACGAGGTGCGGGCCTGGTTCGAGGGCAAGCCGTTCAGCAACGTCGAGGTGCGCTGGCACCGCAAGTACAGCTGGACGGGCACTGCCCAGATTCCGAGCTGAGTCAGGCGTGCTGCTGCAGCCACTCGGTCGCAGCGGCCTTCACCTTCGATTTCTCTCCCGCGAGCTGCTTCACGCATTTCGCGGCGAGCGGTGACCTGAGCTCGGCGTACGAGGCGAGCGCTTCGGCCTGCACGGTTCCCGCGTAGAGGCCAACCACCTTCAGCTCGGTCTCGAGCGTCTTCTCGCCGCCGAGGAAGAAGAGCCGCGCGGGCGACGGGCCCATCATGCGGGCCTGCGGCTTGTGGTTGAACGCGGCCCACAGCGCCTGGAACTGTGACGCCACGAACTCGGAGTCATCGTCGCAGTAGCAGAGGTCGCCCACGTTCGAGGGATCGCCGCTGTCGTTGCGCTGGTACGACTTGAACTTGAGGCTGTACTTGTAGCCGTGGCGCGCGATGCCCTCACGACCGTGCAGCAAGATGTCGAGCTGGGCAGAAGCGAAGGCCTTCTTCTTCTTCTCGAGCAGGGCCTCGAGCTTCGCGCGGGCGGCGTTCGACTCATTCGGTGGCGTGCGGAGCAGCAGGCCGTACAGCAGCGGAAACAACCCGGCGAGCCGCCCACTGTCCCACCACTGATCAGCGATGGCCGAGAGCCCGTCGACGTACGCCGGCAGCATGCACGAGGGGCCGGCCATCGCCTCGAGCGAGGCGAAGTGAATGGGCAACAGACGGAGCCGGGGAAGCTGACTTCGCAACAGCTTCTGCGCTTCGGCCTCGTCGATGGGCGCGGGGTTCTCTTCGTGCACGACGGGAGCGCCGATGACCGGGTTCGTCATGCGCAGCCATGCGATGGCGACGTTGCGGTGGATCTCGGTGAACGAGTTGGGCTGCTTCGCGCCGGGAGCGAGATCGCTCAGCAACCGCACGGGACCCATTGCCGAGCCGTGGCCGAGCGCGAAGGCGAGATCGAGCTCGGGGGTCAGCGCGAAGCCGGGCTTGAGGTACCTGGCTCCGAAGGCGTTGGCGCCGTGCTCGAGCGCGCGAGACGGCAGCACCTCGGCACCACGCTTCTTCGGGGTCTTCTTCGCAGCAGCTTTGGCCATGGCCAGACAGCTTACTTCCAGCCGTCGGCCTCGCTCGTCTTGAACCACTCGGCGAAGCGCGCGAGGCCTTCGTCGATGGGCGTCGTGGCCTTCCACCCGAGCAGCTTCTCGGCCTTCTCGGTGGCCGCGCAGGTGAGCGGCACGTCGCCCGGTTGATCCGGCTGGCGATCGAGCTTCGCGCTCTTGCCCAGCGCCTTCTCGATGCCGGTCACGAGATCGGTCAACGTCACGGGCCGCGAGCCGCCCAGGTTCAGCACCTCGAACTGCTTCCACGAGTGATCGAGCGCCGCGATGACGCCGCGCACGGTGTCGTTCACGAAGGTGTAGTCGCGCGCCGACTTGCCATCGCCGAAGAAGGGCACGGTGTCGCCCCGGCCGATGAGGCGCGCGAACTTGGCGATCGCGAGGTCGGGGCGCTGGCGCGGGCCATAGACGGTGAAGAAGCGCAGCGCGCAGGTCTCGAGGCCGTACAGGTGCGCGAACGTCGCGCAGAGCATCTCGCCCGCGATCTTCGTGGCCGCGTACGGCGAGACGGGCCGATCGATTCGGTCTTCCTCCGAGAACGGAGCGTTCGAGCGCGCGCCGTACACCGACGACGACGAGGCGAACACGAAGCGCGACGCCTTCGCCTTGCGCGCGGCCTCGAGCATGTTCGTCGTGCCGTCGACGTTGACCTCGGAATAGAGCAGCGGCTGGGCGATGGAGGGCCTCACGCCCGCGCGCGCCGCGAGGTGAATCACGCCCGCGCCCTGCCCTGCCGCGGCGAACGCCTTCTCGACGTCGGCCACGTTGCGCAGATCGCCCTCGACGAAGCTGACGCCCAGCTTCGAGAGCCGCTCGGCCGTGCGCCGCTTGATGGCGGGGTCGTAGAAGGTGTCGAAGCAGTCGAGCACCGTCACGCGATCGCCGCGTTTGACGAGCCCTTCGGCCACGTGAGAGCCGATGAAGCCTGCGCCTCCGGTCAACAGCACGTTCATGACGAGGTCCCCTTGCCGAGCCAGCGCCGGCGCCACAGCTCGAACATCAACAGCGCCCACAACGGCTTGCGGTGATCGACCCGGCCGTTGACGTGTTCATCGATCATTCGCCGCACCACGTGAGGCTCGAAGAAGCCGGCCTGCGCGACGGCCTGCTCCGAGAGCAGCTCTTCGATGAGCGGCCGCAGCGGGCCCTTGAGCCACGCCGCCACCGGCAACGCGAAGCCGTGCTTCTTGCGGTACAGAATCTCGGCGGGCAGCAACGGCTCGAGCGCCTTCTTGAGCAACCACTTGCGGGTGAGCCCACGCATCTTGAGCGTGAAGGGCAGGCCCATGGCGAACTCGACGACGCGCGTGTCGAGGAAGGGGGCGCGCACCTCGAGGGAGGCCGCCATCGACGCGCGGTCCACTTTCACGAGGATGTCGTCCTTCATGTAGAAGTGAACGTAGAAGCGCTCGGCCAGCTCGACGCCCGTCTCCTTGCGGCCCGCGGCGAAGGCATCGAGCGGCGCGTAGACGTCGGCCACGCCGTCACCGGCGGCCCGCCAGCGGGGCGTGAGCACTTCCTGCACGGCTTCGGGCGTGAACGAGGCGATCCACGCCTGGTGGCGGTGGTGCGACGGCCGGCCCAGCCCACCGAGGAACTGGCGGGCCCGGAAGTCGAGGCTCATGTAGTTGCCCGACTTCGGCAGCAACGAGGTGAGCGCGCTCGCCTGGTTCCACAGCGCTCGCGGCAGCCGGCCCAACGCGACGCCCAGCGGGTGCGCGAGGAAGCTGTCGTAGCCCGCGAACAGCTCGTCGGCCCCGTCTCCACCGAGCGCCACCGTCACGTGCCTTCGCGTGAACTTCGAGAGCAGGTACGTCGGCACGTACGAGGGGTCGGCAAACGGCTCGTCGAGCTGATCGGCGATCTGCGGCACGAGATCGACGCACGCCTGCGCCGAGAGCGTCTCTTCGTGGTGATCGGTGCCGAGCTGTTTGGCGACGAGCCGCGCGTAGCTGCTCTCGTCGAAGCTGGCCTCCGAGAAGCCGATGCTGAACGTCTTGAGCGCGCCCCGCGGCACTTCTTTCGCCGCCAGCGCCGTCACCGCGCTCGAGTCGATGCCGCCCGAGAGGAACACGCCGAGTGGAACGTCTGACACGAGGCGACGCCGAACCGCGCCGGTCAGCTCGTCACGCAGCCGCTCGCACGCGGTGTCGATCGACGCCGGCAACTGCTCGAGCAACGAGTGCGGTGGAGCGTCGGGCACCCGGTAGAACTGCTCCACGCGCAGGCGGCCCTTCTCGTACACGGCGAGGTGGCCCTCGGGCAGCTTGCGCACGCCTTCGAGAATGGAGTCTGGCGACGGCACGCAGTCGAACGCGAGGTACCGGCGCAGCGCCGCCGCGTCGACCGAGCGCGGGCAGGCGGGGTGCTCGAGCAGGCCCTTGAGCTCGGAGCCGAAGATGAACCCGAACGCCCCCTCGGCCACGTAGAGCGGCTTCTTGCCGAAGCGGTCGCGCGCGAGCACGAGGCGCTGGTGCTTCGCGTCCCAGATGGCGACGCCGAACATGCCGTGAATGCGCTCGAAGACGGCCGTGCCCCACTCGAGGTAGCCGCGGAGGATCACCTCGGTGTCGGACTTGTTCGTGAAGACGTGGCCCTTCTGCTCGAGCTCCACCTTCAGCGGCTGAAAGTTGTAGATCTCTCCGTTGAAGACGATCGTCGCGTGCGCCGCCGACATGGGCTGGTGCCCGCCCGAGAGATCGATGATCGACAGGCGGCGAAACCCCAGCGCGCACGGCCCGTCGAGGTGAAACCCGTCGTCGTCAGGGCCGCGGTGCTTGATGGCGTTGGCCATCGCGCGAACCACCCGCTCTTCCGCCTTCGCTTGCGAGGTGACGAAGCCGACGATGCCGCACATGGGTCACTCCCTGCTGCGTTCCGGCGCCTTCGTCTCACCCTTCTCGATGACGGAGCCCACCAGATACGGCCGCTTGTTCTGGCTCTCGTAGTACGTGCGAATGAGCACCTCGGCCAGCAACCCCGTCAGCACGGCCTGAATGCCGATCAGGCCCGAGATGCCCGAGAACAGCGGCAGCGGCGTGCTCACGAAGTCCTTGAGGCCGGCCAGCTTGAGGCCCACCGCCGCCATGAGCGCGAGCATCGACAGCACCAGCGACACCATGCCGAAGCCGCCGAACACGTAGATGGGCTTGGTGAGGTACTGGAAGAGGAACTTCACGACGATGAGGTCGAGCACCACGCGCGGAATGCGACCGAAGCCGTACTTCGACACGCCGGCCACGCGCGCGCGGTGGTTCACCACCATCTCGGTGACGCGGGCGCCCTGCCAGTGCGCGTAGATGGGAATGAAGCGGTGCATCTCGCCGTACAGGCGCACGCCTTCGATGACGTCGCGGCGGTAGGCCTTCAGGGTGCAGCCGTAGTCGTGCAGCTGCACGCCCGACAGCCACGAGATGAGCCCGTTGGCCACCTTCGACGGCAGCACGCGCAGGCCCGAGTCCTGGCGGTTCTTGCGCCAGCCCGAGACGCACTCGTAGCCCTCGGCCATCTTCGCCAGCATCTTCGGAATCTCGGCGGGGTCGTTCTGCAGGTCGCCGTCCATGGGGACGACCACGTTGCCCTTCGCGCGCTCGATGCCGGCCGCCAGCGCCGCCGTCTGCCCGAAGTTGCGCCGGAACCTCACCAGCACGACCTTGTGATCGGCCTTCGCGATCTCTTCGAGCACGCCGTACGTTTTGTCCGTCGAGCCGTCGTCGACGAAGATCATCTCGTACTCACGCCCGAACGTGTCGAGCACGCCCTTGAGCTCGGTGTAGAGCGCTTTGGCGTTGTCTTCTTCCTGGTAGAACGGGACGACGACCGACAGGTCGATGGACGCAGGCATCGCGTGGCGACCTAGCAGAACCTTCTCGTGGATCGACATGATTCCAGTGCTTCTTCGTGCGGTGAGCCCACGTTCAGGCCAGCCCGTGCGGGAGAACGGAACCGGAAAGCCCGTGTGCTAGGTGCGGCGCATGTTTTCGCTGGGCATCGACGGCTTCTCTTTCGACGATCTGTACGCACCTGCAGGGCTCGAGCGGCTCTACGGCCGGTTCCTCATGGAACTGCGCGCGCTCTCTCCCGACGTCGCCATTCAGTACGACCGCTACCGCAGCGCGATGCTCGCCGGCACGCCGCGCGGAGGCCTCCCGGGTCCACAGGAGTCCGACCTGCTCGTCGCGGTCGCAGCCTTCACCTCGAAGTTCGTCAGCCGGCTGTTCCGCCTCGACAAAGAGCTCGGCGCGTTGTCGACCTCGTTGACGAAGGAGCTCGGCCTGTTCGAGTTCAAGCGCGAGTTCGTCACCCGGCGCGTCTTCAAGAAGGGCTCGGTCGATCGCCCGACGCGTGACGAACTGCCGGCGCTCGACGGGCGCATGGCGCTGCTGCTCGAGCTGGGCTTCGGCGCGGTGCTCCCTCCCGTTCCCGATGGGCACCTGCACCACGGCGTCGATCACGAACGCGCGCTCGCAGAAGCAGTGCTCACCCTGATGCAGGTGGAGCGGCACTTCGGTGGCCACAAGAGCTCCGAGGCGGCGGTCGCGCGGTGGGCGACGCTTCGCACCGCGCTGCTGTCGACGAAGGCCGGCGCCGACGCGTTCGGCTCCACGCTGGTGGGCGACGACCTGACGCAGGTGCGCGGGCTGCTCTCGCTCGCCGATCGGTGGACCTGGGCGCGCGCCAGCTTCACGCACACGTTCCACGGCTGGAGCACCATTCGCCAGCCGCTCCCGCTCATTCCCGACAAGCTCGTCGAGCTGAAGGTGCCCGACGCCTCGAAGCCAGAGACGCTCGAAGGCCCCGACGTGCACCTGCGGCGCCGCGACGGCTTCGCGCTCACCGATCAGCGCTACGGCCTGCGCGAGGTGATGAACGAGGTCGACTACTGCGTCGTCTGCCACGAGCGCGAGAAGGACTCGTGCAGCAAGGGCATCAAAGACAAGGAGCCCGGCGCGAAGCACACGTTCAAGAAGAACGCGCTCGGCATTCCGCTCGCTGGCTGCCCGCTCGAAGAACGCATCAGCGAGATGCACCTGCTCAAGTCGCGCGGAGACTCACTCGCCTCGCTCGCGATGGTGATGCTCGACAACCCGATGTGCCCGGGCACCGGTCACCGCATCTGCAACGACTGCATGAAGGCCTGCATCTTCCAGAAGCAGGAGCCGGTGAACATTCCGCAGATCGAGACCAGCGCGCTCACCGACGTGCTCGC
>JAEUJR010000233.1 GCA_016793585.1 Archangium sp. | reverse complement strand
GACATGGCCCGCCAGCGTGTCGTTCTGTTCGGAGGCACCGGCGCGGGCGGAAACCGGTTCGACACCTGGCTCTGGAACGGCACGACCTGGACACAAGCGCTCCCGGCCACGTCCCCGCCGGCGCGGAGTGAACACGCCATGGCGTGGGACCCCGTTCGCCAGCGCGTGGTGCTCTTTGGTGGGTCGGGGCAGGCCGGCGTGCTCGGCGACACCTGGGAGTGGGACGGAACGACGTGGACGCAGCGCACGCCAATCACGTCACCTCCAGCTCGGCGCGCCCACGCGATGGCGTGGGACGAGGGGCGTCAGCGGGTGATCATCTTCGGCGGTTACCCCAACTCGCTCGCCGACACCTGGGAGTGGGATGGCACGACGTGGCTCCAGCGCATGCCGCTCAACCCGCCTCCGCCGAGCGCCTACCTCGGGCTCGCGAGCGACACCGTGCGGCGGCACGTCGTGCTCTTCGGCGGGCAGTACTCGACCGGCCCCACCAGCTTCGGCACCTGGGTCTGGGACGGAACCCGCTGAGCTTCACTCGAGGTACGCGGGCAACGTCGGGTCATCGAGCCGCAGGAAGATCTGTTCGAGGTGCCGCGGGTGCGTTCGGTTCATCGACAACGGCGGCAACTCGTCGCGCGCGAAGAAAGCGACCTCGCTCGTCTCGTGGCTCGTCTTCGCCGCTCCGCCGACGAGCTCGCAGTGGAAGATCAGCTTGTACACGCTGAACACGCGTTGGCTGTCGAGCTGCTTCCCGAACACGCCGAGCAGCCGCGTCGCCTTCACCTCGAAGCCCGCTTCTTCGTGCACCTCTTTGGCGGCCATCTCTGCAGGCGAGACCCCGAGATCGGCCCACCCGCCCGGCAGCGCCCACTTGCCGTCCTGGGTCTCCTTCACGAAGAGCAGCTTGCCGTGCTGCGCCACCACCGCACGCACGTCGACCTTCGGCGTCGGGTAGCCCGTCTGCGCGTCGAGAATCGGGCGCACCGGGAGTGAACCGTCAGGCGCGCCGTGCTCTGCCAGCTCGGCGCAGACCTCGCGCACCTTCGTGTAGTTCTCGAGGTCGTACGGGTCCTTCGAGTAGGCGAGCCCGCGCTGCGAGACGGTGGTGAGCGTCTGAACCCACTTCAGCCATGACATGCGGCCTATATACGGGCTCCATGCGCCGCCTGCTGCCGCTCGTCTTCGCCGTCGCCTGTGCTCCCGCTGCTCCGAAGCTGGCCACGTTCGAATTGCCCGTCGAAGCGAAGGCGCAGGTCGTGAAGGTCGGAACGGCCGAACTCCTTCGCGGCTTCTCGGGAACGCAGGCGTACTCGCAAGCGGCGGTGAGAACGTCTCGGGCGCGCACCGAGATGCAGTTCGGCGCGTGGAAGTTCACCGAAGGCACGCAGCCGTGGACCGAGGCGAACACCTTCTCGTGGGAGTCGGTGACGGCCGAGCTCGCGAAGGGCGCGTTCCGCGACGGCGCCGGCAACGTGGTGGTGAGCGTCGAAGCGAAGGGCTCCGAAGGCGCGCTGCAGCTCACCTACACCGCGAAAGACCCCTCGGTGAACCGGCTCTCGCTCGCGTTCACCTGCGCCGAGGGCGATCGGTTCATCGGGTTCGGAGCCCAGGCCGACGCGGTCGATCACCGCGGCCACACTCTCGGCTTCTGGATGAGCGAACCCGGCATCGGCAAACGCATGGTCGACGACGAGTACCCCGAAGCGTGGATGCT
>JAEUJR010000208.1 GCA_016793585.1 Archangium sp. | reverse complement strand
GAGCGGCTTCAGGTACGGCTCCCAGCCCTCGTCGCCCTGCGCGGTGTGCCAGCCCACGAGCGGCACGAACACCAACACGGCGAAGGCGCGAACGCGGGAGGCGAACGCGAAGGCCCGGGCCGACTGCTCTGCGAGTGCGCTCTCTTCCCAGCTGATCATGTCGAACGGTAACGGGAGCCTGGGCGCTCCACCGCGTCAGGTTGCTGACTGGCCCGTGGCGCTCGTTGACCCACCCCACGCGGCACGACGCGTGCTCTTTGGCTCGGCCATGCTTCGACGACTGCTCCGCCGCCGCGGGAAGTGGCTGTTCGCGCTCATGGTCGTGGGCGTGGTGACACTGAGTTGGTGGCCGCTGAACCACGCCGAGCTGCTCACGGGCGCCTGGTCGTACCGCCACGCCCCCCGCGCCATGGTGGTGCCGGTCGAAGGGCTCGCCACGAAGTCACTCGTCAGCACCTGGCACGCGCCGCGCTCGGGCGGCCGCCGGCACGAAGGCGCCGACCTCTTCGCGAAGAAGGGCACGCCGGTGCTCTCGGCGGTGAACGGGCAGGTCTGGCGGATCGGTGAAGACTCGCTCGGCGGCCACGTGGTGTGGGTGCTCGGCGAGGGCCGCACGCTCTACTACTACGCCCACCTCGACGGCTTCGCAGAGGGTCTCGAGGTCGGCGACCACGTGAAGCGGGGCGCGACATTGGGCTTCGTCGGCAACACCGGCAACGCGCGCACCACGCCGCCGCACCTGCACTTCGGCATGTACCAGGTCGGCTGGAGAGGCCTTCGCGCGGTCGACCCGATTCCTCCGCTGCAGAAGACCGCGAGCGGCAGGCAGCCGAAGGAGGGCGCGACGCGGCAGGCCCGGCGGCGACTCGAGGCCTGACCGGCGCCTGAAAACGTGCGCTCTTTCATGGTCGTGCTTTGACCATTGTCTCTGCCCGGTGGTCGCGGCAGAGCAGGAACCGACGTGCGCGCTCCTCTCACCGACGCCGAGCTCGATACCCGACTGGCCGCGCTCTCGCTGGTCCGTGACCCGTCCTTTCTCTCGCCGCCTCCGTCGAAGAACCGCACCGTCGTCTGCAAGAGCGGCAAGAAGCGCGTGCTGGTGAAGATTGCCGACGGCGGTGGAAACGTCGGTGTGTTGCGTGAGGGCTCGATTCTCGAGCGCGTCGCGCCGCTGAGCCGCAACAAGAACTCGCCGCTCCACCTGCCGACGGTGTTCGCCTTCGACCCGGCGCACGGGCTGCTCGGGCTGGAGTGGATCAACAACGGCGAGACGCTCCACCACTTTCACCGCCGCTCACAGGAGTACCCGATTGCGCTCGCGGCCGAGGTCGGCAACGCGCTCGGCTACCTGCACCGCGAGAGCCGCGACTCGCGCAGCAAGTACGCGCTCGCCGATGCGTTCCGCGACGAGTCAGACCTGCTCGAGTGTTTTCTGCGAATGCGCCCCGACTTCTACGCGCGCCTCTCGCAGGTCGGCATCGACTTCTTCGCGTCGGTGCAGGCCGACGGCCCGGCGATGCAGGGGCTGCAGGCGCTGAGCGAGCAGCAGCTCAAAGAAGGTGACTCGGCGCTGCTTCACGGCGACTTGCGGCAGGCGAACCTGCTCCGTGTCGCGCCGGCGCAGAAGAAGCCGCAGGTGGTGTTCCTCGACTGGGAGCTCTCGTTCTGGGGAGACCCCGCGCGCGACCTCGGCAGCCTCTTGTCAGACTACGTGCTCGGCTGGCTTGCGCCCGAACACCGCAGCGAGGTGCTCGCGCGCCCGACGCTCGCGGCCTTCACGCACGCCATGCTCGAGGCCTACGCCGAAGCGCGTGGAGACGGCTTCAAGCTCGACGAGCAGTTCGAGCACCGCGTCGTGCGGTGGATTGGGGCGGCCCTGCTCATCGCCGTCTACGGCATCTCGCACTACGAGCAGGTGCTCGACGCGCGGGCGCTCGGTGTGTCGCGGCACGCGCTCGACATGCTCGGGCGGCCAGGCGACTGGCCCGGCGTGCTCTGGGGAGACGGCTGATGCCCTCACCTCCTTCCGACGAACGCGTTCGCAGCTTTCACAGCCGCATGTTCGCGCTGCGTGACGGGCCTGCGCCGTCGCTCGCCCGCGCGTCGGGTGACTCGGGCTTCGTCGCGCACCTGTCGATGAGCACCCACGGCGCCACTGGGTGGGACTGGAGCTTTCGCCTCGTTCGCCAGGGCGTCGGCTGGTCGTTCGTCTCCGATGGCAAGCTGACGCTCTTTCTCGACGAGCCGGGCCAGTTCGTGCCGATGGACGCGAAGGCCGGAGACCAGGTCGCCGTTCGGCTTCCGCGCGCGAGAGAGAACCTGTACCCGCACCGCTTCACGCTCCACGGCGGCCAGGGCGGGCCGGTGCTGCCGCATGGCTATGCGAAGCTGTTCGTTCCGGTGACGTTCGAGGCCGCCTCGGCGCTCGTCGAGGCGTTCTCGTCACGCTGGGCCGACCAACTGCGCTTCGGTCTGCACGTGTGCAACGCGCCCGTCGACTTCGCGCGCGCCGACTCGGCCATCATCGACGTGGGCCCGCAGGACGAAGCGGGCGTCATCAAGGTGCTCGACGCCTTCATTCGGCAACACCCGAAGGCGCTCGTCTCGCGCGGCCGCCCCTACGGCACCAGCGATGGCCCGCTCGGCTTGCCGCGCGCCGTGGGCCAGGGCCGCACCGACCTCGCCGATGGCTTCGGCTTCCGCAAATGTCAGGAAGCCATCGCCTCCACCGGCGCGCGCTGACTCACACCCTCGCGCTCAAGGCCTGCAGCAGCCCGGGGCCGTCGTCGACGCCGAGCAGCACCGGCCGCTCCGACTTGCGCGTCACCAGCACCGTGGGCGCGCCGAGCCGCGTCGCCCAGCAGCGCACCAACCCCACACCTCGCACGCGGTAGAGGCCGGTGAAGCCCAGCAGCCCGCCGTTGCCCGCCACACGAATCACGCCGCTGCCGAACGCCTTCAGCTCGGGCCCGGCCGCGACTGCCGAGACCTCGGCCAGTGGAATGCGCAGGTCAGACCAGCCGCGCCGCTCGACCACCAGCGCATCGGCCTCGAGCCGCACCGCCTTCGGCGACCACAGCACGGTGAGCAGCAACACCACCGGCACGATGAAGCTGGGCAGCGCCGACAGCCACACCACTGGCGCGGGCACCGCCGGCTGCAGCGCGATGACGATGGGAATGGGGAGCGTGAGCACCCCCACCGCGAGGGCGACGAAGCTGATCCACTTCACCGAGGGGCCAACCGTCATCGGGAAACGCATGACACCGCTCCTTTCGAACCACGAGTCGAGGCCCTCAGCAGCGGCCATGCCCTGCCAACCCGCTTGAACGACGGGACCGCGGAACCACCATCGGCTTCTGAATCGTGGGCGTTCACGAGTTGAATCGGGCAGGTCTTGAGACGAAGCCGGGTCGGCGCCAACCCCACTCGAGCCGGTGACCCACCCGGGTCTCGCGTAACCATCGAGTGGGTCAAACCTGCCGGTCGGGCCGTTCGATTGCATCGGGGCCCGCCGTGAAACACCAACCCCGCCTGCGCGCCGAAGTCAGGCTGCTCCGACACTTCGTCGGGCCACTGAAGTCTCACCCCTGGGCGTTGACGTTGCCCGACGGTGTGGTGGAGATCAGCGACGAAGGCCGCGCGGTGTTTGGCATGCCGCCTGGCGAGCGCATCGTGCTTTCAGAGCTCGACGGCTTCTCGACGTTGCCCGGCCAGCCGCACCTCGTGCGCGTGCTGGCGGCCATCTCGGCGGGGCAGCCCTTCGAGATGCACTCGACGATTCGGCGGCGTGACGGGTCGCTGCGCGTCATCACGTGCTGCGGAGAGCCGGTGCCCGACGAGACCGGCCGGGTGACGAGCTACGAGGGGCTGCTCATCGACGACGCGGCGCAGACCGAGGCGCTGGCGGCGCAGACGGTCGAGCGTGCGCAGCTCGAGCAGAGCCTCTCGGCGTTGCGCGCGGTCGTCGACGGCACCGAGCACGCCATCATCGCGGCCGACACGACGGGCGTCATCACGCTCTTCAACCGGGGCGCCGAGCGGCTGCTGGGGTGGACGGCGGCCGAGATGGTGGGCACCCAGACGCCGGCTGTCTTTCACGACGTCAACGAGGTGGTGGCGCACGCGAAGGCGCTCAGCGAACGCCTCGGAGAGACCGTCGAGCCCGGCTTCGACGCGTTCGTCGCGCTCTCGCGGCGTGAGCAGAGCGAGACCCGCGAGTGGACGTACGTTCGCAAAGACGGCCATCGGCTCACGGTGTCTTTGACGGTGACGGCGCTGCGAAACCCGGTGGGCACGCTGGTCGGCTACCTCGGGGTGGCCATCGACGTGACGGCACAGCGGCAGGCCGAAGCCGCGCGTCGAGAGCACCTCGACCGCCTCGAGAAGATCTCCCGACACCTGCCGGGCGTCGTGTACCAGTACCAGCTCTTCCCCGACGGGCGCACCGCGTTCCCCTGGTCGAGCGAGGCGATGCGCTCCATCTACGGGCACGAGCCCGAGGCGCTGCGCTTCGACGCCAGCCAGGTCTACTCACGCATTCACCCCGACGACCTCACGCGGGTGCAGCAGGGCATCCTCCGCTCCGCCGAGCACCTGACGCCCTGGCACGACGAGTACCGGGTGCGCGTCGGCGAGCGGCTGCGGTGGGTGCAGGGCAACGCCACGCCCGAACGCGCGCCCGACGGCAGCGTGCTCTGGCACGGCTACATCTCGGACATCACCGAGCGAAAGGAGTTCGAAGAGGCGCTGGTGGTGGCGCGCGAGCAGGCCATCGAGGCGAGCCGCGCGAAGAGCGAGTTCCTCGCGAACATGAGCCACGAGATTCGTACGCCGCTCAACGGCATTCTCGGCATCACGCAGCTGCTGCTCGACGAGCAGCTCGAGCGCCAGCAGCGCCACCTGCTCGGCGCGATTCGCACGTCGGGTGAGACGCTGCTCACGTTGATCAACGACATTCTCGACCTCTCGAAGGTGGAGTCGGGGAAGCTGCAGCTCGAGGCGGTGCCGTTCGCGCCGGGCGAGCTGGTCGAGCGGGTGGTGCAGGTGGTGGGCGTGCGCGCCCGAGAGAAGGGGCTGTCGCTGAACGTCGAGCTCGAGCGGTCGGTGCCGGGCCGTGTGCTCGGCGACCCGACGCGCGTGCAGCAGGTGCTGACGAACCTCGTGAGCAACGCGGTGAAGTTCACCGAGACCGGCACCGTGCGCATCGTGGTGCGCCGCGCCGAGCCGACGGGCCTGCGGGTCGAGGTGCACGACACCGGCATCGGCATCGCGGCCGACAAGCTCGACGCGCTGTTCGAGGCGTTCTCGCAGGTCGACGGCAGCATCACGCGTCGCTACGGCGGCACGGGGCTGGGCCTCACCATCAGCAAACGGCTCGCGGAGCAGATGGGCGGTCGGCTCTCGGTGGTGAGCCGTGAAGGCGTGGGCTCGTGCTTCACCGTGACGCTGCCGTTGCCGCCAGCGCTCGCACCTGCGCCGCGCATCACCGAGCTCGAGTCACCGAGGCCGGGGCGGCCGCTGAAGGTGCTGGTGGCCGAAGACAACGCCATCAACGCGCTGGTGGTGCGCTCGCTGCTCGAGCGCGACGGGCATCACGTCACCATCGTGGCGAGCGGGCTCGAGGCCGTGCAGGCGAGCGAGCAGCCCGGGTGGGACCTGGTGCTGATGGACATGCAGATGCCGGGGCTCGATGGCCTCGAGGCGACGCGGCGCATTCGCGAACGGGAGCGCTCGAGCGGCCGGCGCCTGCCCATCTACGCGCTGACGGCGAACGCGATGAAGGGCGACCTCGAGCGGTGCACCGACGCCGGCATGGACGACTACCTCACCAAGCCGGTGAACCTCGCGGTGCTGCGGCAGCGGCTGGCGGCGTTGGCAGGAGAAGCGCCCGGTCAGCTGCGCCTGGCCATCTGAAGCGCCGAGCTCAGAGCTCCTGCACCTTGCCGCTCTTGAAGGTCTTCGGGTCGAGCGCCTCGCTGGCCCGCAGGATGAGCCCCGCCGCGCCGCTGGTCTCGGTCTGCGAGGCTCGGGACCACGAGACGACCGCGATGCTGCCGTCGGCCGCCTGGGTCAGCACCTTCACGTCGTCGACGGCGTGCTGCAATGAGACGGGAGACGGGTAGCGCAGCGTGAAGCGGCCCAGCAGCACCAGGCCCGAGCCCTCACGCGTGACGGCGCCACCTTCACGCAGCTCGAGCCCCGCAGGAACCGTGTCGACCAGCACCTCGATTCGCTGCGTGGCGTCGATGCGCTTCTGCGCGAACTCCCGCATCGTCACTTCACGACCGTTCTTCAGCGTGACGCGGGCCTCGGGGTTCTTGGCGGTCTTCAGCAGCAGCGCGCGGTCGCTCTTGAACGTGCTGACGACCTCGGCGTCGCCCGCGGGGTTGGCGCTGCCGAACGAGGTGAAGAGCACCTGTGGCGTCGCAGCGCAGCCAGCGAGACAGCCGAGAAGACACAGCGCGCGTCGCATCGGCGGCCTCACACCCGCATGGGCATGACGACCGACGTCGACGCGCGGTCACCGGGAGCGTGCACCACGCCCGGGCTGTGCTCGTCACCCAGCTCGAGGGCGATCTCCTCGGTGTCCATCACCGAGAGCACGTCCATCAGGTAGCGGGCGTTGAAGCCGACGGTGAGCGAGCCGCCGCGGTAGGCGACCTCGAGGTCGTCCTTCGCTTCGCCGAGGTCGGGGTTGTTCGCGGTGATGCGCAGCAGGTTCTCTGACAGCGAGAGCTTCACCGCGTTCGACTTGTCGCTCGACAGCAGCGCGATGCGCTTGAGCGCGTCGTGGAAGCGGCCGCGGTTCACGAGCAGCTGGCGGTCGCTCTCTTTGGGAATCACGCGCTGGTAATCGGGGAACTGGCCGTCGATGAGGCGCATCACCATCGACAGACCCGGCTTCTTGAAGAGCGCGGAGTTCTCGGCGAAGCCCAGCTGGCACTCGGCGTCGGGCGCCTCGTCGAGCAGGCGCTTGAGCTCGAACAGACCCTTGCGGGGAATGATGACGCCGCCCTTGAGCTTGAAGTCTCCGGCGAGGTCGCGCTCGACCATCGCGAGGCGGTGACCGTCGGTGGCGACCATGCGCACCTTGCCGCCTTCACGGGGCTCGAAGAAGACGCCGTTCAAGATGTAGCGGGTCTCGTCGTGCGAGATGGCGAAGGCGGTGCGCTTGATCATCTCGAGCAGCGTGGTGCCCGTGAGCTTCACGAGCGGCGCGTTCTCTTCCTTCGGGAGCTTGGGGAACTCCTCGGGCGCCATGCCGACGATCTTGTAGTGGGCCGCGCCCGACGTGATTTCGGCGTAGTTGTTCGACAGCTTCTTCACCGTCAGGCTCGCCTCGGGCAGGAACGAGACGATGTCGTAGAGCGTCTTCGCCGAGACCGTGACGGCGCCGGGCTTCATGACCTCGGCCTGGTGCTCCGACACG
>JAEUJR010000189.1 GCA_016793585.1 Archangium sp. | reverse complement strand
GCTGCTGAGAAGGCCGCTGCTGAGAAGGCCTCTGCTGAGATCGCCGCTGCTGAGAAAGCCGCTGCTGAGAAAGCCGCCGCTGAGAAAGCCGCTGCTGAGAAAGCCGCTGCTGAGAAAGCCGCTGCTGAGAAAGCCGCCGCTGAGAAAGCCGCTGCTGAGAAATCCGCTGCTGAGAAAGCCGCACGAGAAGCTGCGGAGATGGCGGAGTGGGAGGCGCTCGAGAAGGCTGAGCGCGAGGCGGCTGAGAAAGCTGCTGCCGAGAAAGCCGCCGCTGAGAAGGCAGCTGCAGAGAAGGCGGAGTGGGAGGCACTCGAGAAGGCCGAACGCGAGGCAACGGAGCGAGCTGCCGCCGAGAAAGCTGCCGCAGAGAAGGCTGAACGCGAAGCTGCCGAGAAAGCCGCCGCCGAACGCGAGCTTGCGGAGAAGGCGGCCGCCGAGGCCGAGAAGCGCCCTGAAGAGGTGCGGCCCGAGCAGCCCGAGCTCGGCGACGGCGAGTCCACCGCCATCGTCCCGACGCGACCGTTCGCGCCTCGCGAGTACAAACCCCCAGAGCGCCCGAAGCCCTACGAAGTGCCTGCAGGCGTCGAGTTCAACGGCGATCTCCTCCGCCAGGTGCGTATGGCGCGCGGTCTGTCGTTGCTTCAGCTCTCCGAGCGCACACGCATCGGCGTTCGCCACATCGAGAACCTCGAGAACGATCGCTACGAACAGCTGCCCGCGATGGTCTACCTGCGTGGCATGCTCATGAGCGTCGCACGGGAGCTGGGGCTCGATGGCCTCCGCGTCTCGAAGAGTTATTTGACCTTCGTCGAGGCGCACCTCGCCAAGTCGAAAGGTTGACCGAGGCGGGGATCCGCCGGAAAGATCGCGCCCATGACCGATGAAGAACGGATGAAGGCGATGCGGTTGGCCCGAGCCATCGCCTCTGACATCTCCCTCTACAACGAGGCGAAGATCATCCAGGGCATCGAGCACGACACCCTGTTCGACGTTCTGCGCGACGAGATCGAAGAGGGCCGAGAGCTCTTCAAGACCCGCGTGAGCTCCGAGATCTTCTCGAAGACCAACTTCTTCGATCGAGCGATCGTCGACGTCGTCATCAAGCCCAAGGGGCACGTGAAGTCGAAGATCTGGTGACTCGCAGCACCGTCGTCGCCACCGCCGCCGATCGGGGAGAACGGTACGACCGGTTCCTCGCGGCCCGCCTGCCCGAGCTCAGCCGCTCCCGCATTCAGTCCCTGATCGATGAGGGGCGGGTCACCGTCTCGGCGTCGCCGATCAAGGCGTCTGGCCGCGTCGCTGGCGCTGAAGAGATCGTCGTCGAAGTTCCCGCTCCCGTCGCCGCCGTTCCGCAGGCTGAAGCGCTGCCCATCACGGTGCTCTTCGAAGACCGCGACGTGCTCGTGGTCGACAAGGCCGCGGGCATGGTGGTGCACCCGGGCGCCGGCCACCACCAGGGCACGCTGGTGAACGCGCTGCTCCACCACGTCGAAGATCTGCAGGGCGTCGGCGGAGAGCTGCGGCCTGGCATCGTGCACCGCCTCGACAAAGACACCTCGGGCGTCATGGTGATCGCCAAACACGAGAAGGCGCTCACCACGCTTCAAAAGGCGTTCGCCTCGCGAGAGGTCGTGAAGGTCTACCTCGCGATCGTCGCAGGCCACCCGCCAGACGAGGGCACCTTCGACACGCTCCACGGCCGCCACCCCGTGCATCGGCAGCGCTTCACCGGCCGCGTGAAGACCGGCAAACGCGCCGTCACGCACTATCGGGTGAAGCAGCGCCTGCGCGGCGCGACGCTGGTCGAGGTGACGCTCGAGACTGGCCGCACCCATCAGATTCGCGTGCACTTCGCCGAGGCGGGCTTCCCGTTGCTCGCAGACCCGATCTACGGCACGCGCACGTCACAGAAGCTCACCGCTGCGCCACGGCTGGCGCTCCACGCCCACCGGCTCACGTTCCCGCATCCGCGCACCAGCAAACCTGTCACCACCGAAGCGCCGCTGCCCTCCGATCTGAAGAAGACCCTCGCGGCGCTGAAGTGACGGCTGCTCAGATCAGGCCGATCGACAACGACTGCTGCCGCTTGGTGAGCACCTTGATCGGCTGAATCGCCATCACGCGCATGAAGATGCGGAGCAGGTCGGGATCGAACTTGTTGCGCATCTCGGTCCACATGAGCATCAGCGCGACCTCGGGCCCGTACGAGTCGCGGAACGCGCGCTTCGAGGTCAAGGCGTCGTAGGTGGCGCAGATCGAGATGATCTTTGCGTAGAGGCCGAGGTTGGCCTTCGGAATGATCATCTGAATGTTGCCCTGACCATCTCGCACGGCGGTGCCGAACTCGACCTTGTGCTCGAACGTC
>JAEUJR010000102.1 GCA_016793585.1 Archangium sp. | reverse complement strand
GATCGCGCGGTCGTCGCCTACCACCAGGCGCTCGATCTCGACCCCCGCTGCCGGCCCGCGATGCACGCCCTCGGCACGTTGTACGAGCGCTCGGGGAACTGGCCCTTCGCCCTCGACATGCTCGAGCGTGAAGCGCAGGTGCTTGGCAGCACGCCCGAGGCGGTCGAGCTCTACTTCCGCGCCGGCAAGATCAACGAAGACATGTTGATCGACGCGGGCAGCGCGCGCCGCTGCTTCCTCGAGTCACTCCGCATCGATCCTGCGTACCTGCCCGCGATTCGTGCGCTCAAGGGCATCTACGAGATCGAGAAGGACTGGGAGAACTACGAGAAGGCGCTGCTCGAAGAAGCACGCCAGACCGAAGATCCGCAGGAGCGCTCCGAGGCGTTCCTCTCGGTCGCCCGCTACTACGAGAGCCGCGAAGATCGTGATCAGGCGACCACCTCGTACGAAGAGGCGCTCAAGCTGGTGCCCGACTCGCTCGAGGCCGCGCGCCCGCTCGCCGACATCTACCTGTCGACCGAGAACTGGGTGCGCTGCGAGCAGATGCTCGACATCGTCACCGCGAAGATGTCGCAGCGCTACGCGGCGACGCCCGAAGACGACGAGCTCGCGAAGGAACTCTGCCGGCGCTTCTACCGGCTCGGCTACGTCAGCGAGAAGAACGCGCGGCGCGACAAGGCGCTCGCCGCGTTCGAGAAGGCCTATCAGCTCGACGCGACGAACCTCGCGGTGCTCGAGGGCTACGGCAACCTGCTCGTGCAGGTGAAGCGCTTCGAAGAGGCGCTCAAGGTGTACCAGTCGATCCTGCTCCACCACCGCGGCGATCTCACCGATCTCGAGGTGGCCGAGATTCACTGGACGCTCGGCGACCTGCACCAGCAGCTCAAGCAGTACGATCGCGCCGAGAACCAGTTCGACAAGGCGCTCGGCATCGACCCGAGCCACGAGCCCACGCTCAAGTCGATGGTGGCCATCGCCGAGGCGACCCAGAACTGGGAGCGCGCCGGAGACTTCCGCCAGAAGCTGCTGCAGGTCGTCGACGGTGACGCGAGGTTCGAGAACGGCGTCGCGCTCGGCAAGATGGCGCGCGACAAGCTCAGCGACCCCTACCTCGCCATCGACGCCTACCTCGCGGCTCACAAGGCCCGGCCCGACGTGCTCGAGGTGATGGACGCCTTGTACGTGCTGTACCGCGAGACGAAGCAGGGCGCGAAGGCCGCAGAGATGCTCGAGCGCATGCTGCAGACCGACGCGCTCAAGACCGACCCGCAGAAGGCCAAGCGCGTGTGGTTCGCGCTCGGAGAGATCGCCCGAGACGAGACGATGGATCTCGAGAAGGCCACCGCATCGTTCAACGCCGCGCTCGATCTCGACTGGCGCTTCATCGAGGCGTTCAGCGCGCTCGAGGCGATGCTGGGCCGCAACAAGAAGTGGAAGACGCTCGACGACAACTACAAGCGCATGCTCTCGCGCTTCCCCAAGACCGAAGAGACGCACCTGGCGCGCATGACGATCTGGCGCGCGCTCGGAGACATGTACCTGAACGTGATGAAGGCGCCCGACGCGGCCGTCGAGGTCTACAAGGTCGTCGCCGCGGGTCTGCCCGACAACATCGAGATTCAGGAGCAGTTCGCCGCCCTCGCGCAGAGCCAGCCCGGCTACGAGCAAGACGCGGTCGATGCGTGGCGGCGGTCGCTGCCCACCACCGCGAGCCCGGGCAAGGTCGCCTCGGCCCTCGCCGAACTCGCCGCCCGCCGAAAGGACTACGACTCGGCCTGGCTCGCCGCGCAGGTCGTCTCGGGCCTCATCGGCGAGCTCGGGGCAGGGGAGCGCGAGATTCTCACCAAGCTCACGCCCTACGCGAAGAAGCGCGAGACGGCGCAGCGCGCGCTCACCGATCGCCTCTGGCAGCAGCACCTCTTCCACCCACGTGTGCGAGGGCCGCTGTCGGAGCTGATGGCGATTCTCTTCGAGCAGGCCGGGGGCCTCTACAAAGAGGACTTCACCCGCTACGGCATCGTGCCCAAACGGCACCTCATCGACGTCACGCAGGGCGCCGAGTTCCACCTCTCGCACTACCGCTACGTCAGTCGCCTGCTCGGCATGGAGCAGATCGCGATGTACTCCCCGTTCCTCGTCTCGACGCGTGATCGCATCGCGAAGAAGACGACCGAACCGGCGCCCGACCCGATGGTGAGCGCCGAGGTGATTCACACCGACCCGATTGGTGTGCGCGTCGGCGGCAAGTTCTTCGGCGAGGCCGGCCAGCGCGAGGCCTACTACCTGCTCGGGCGCACGATGGCGCTGCTGCGCCCCGAGCTCGTGCTCACCGCGCGCCTCTCGGCCGAGCGGCTCGAAGCGGTCATGCAGGCGGCGATCAGCCTCTCGGTCGATCGTTTCCGCTTCACCGCCGATCTGCGCGCCATCGACACCGAGCGAAAGCTGCTCGAGCGCTCGTTGTCGGAGCAGGCTCGCGCCGCGCTCGCTCGGGTCACCCGCGAGTACGTGAAGGTCGCGACGCCGAACGATCTGCGCAACTACCTCGAGGGCGCCGAGCTCACCGCCGTTCGCGCGGGCGCCTTCGTCGCGGGCGAGATCGAGCCCGTCAAACGCATGGTGATGGCCGAGACGGGCAGCACCTACCGCGTGCAGCCGCGCTCGAAGATTCGCGACCTGATGGTCTTCGCGCTCGGAGACGATCTGCACGCACTGCGCGTTGCGGTAGGCACCAGCGTCGAGGTGCAGCTCCGCAAGTGAGCAGATTGATTGACACTTCGCGGCAATGAAGCGAAGTGACGGAACCTCGTGAACGGGCGCGGCGTCCGTTCCCTTGACCCCCTGAAAAGGGAAACCTACAGTTTCTCAGTATTTAGCCTGCCCGGGACGCCTGATGCGCTTCGTCTGTGAGAGCTGCCGCGCGCAGTACATGATCAATGACGAGAAGGTCGGGCCCAAGGGGGTCAAGGTCCG
>JAEUJR010000082.1 GCA_016793585.1 Archangium sp. | reverse complement strand
TCGTCGCGCCGGGCGAGGACTTTCAGCTGTCGTTCGGGCCTGACGAAGCGCTCCGCGTGGCACGCGCCGAGCGCGAGCAAGAGGCCGAGTCGCACGTCGACAAGTGGAAGACGATGTCGCAGTCGGTGTGGCTCTACTTCTCGAACGTCGGCGACGAGAAGCGCACCGTCGAGGTGAAGGAGCGCATGCCCGTGTCCGAAATCGAGCAGGTGAAGATCGAGCTCGGCATCAAGCGCACGTCTCCGAAGCCCGACGTCGACAAGAACGGCTTCCTCACGTGGACGCTCGAGCTCGAGCCGCACAGCCAGGCGCAGGTGCGCTTCGCGTACGACGTGTCGACCGCGCCCGGCGTGCAGGGCATGTGACGTTCAGCGGGGCTCGGGGGCCGTCGACTCGAGCTCTGCCATCGCCTGCTCGAAGCCCTCGAGGGTGTCGAGCAGCGACTCGGGCGTGGCGCCGCCGAGGTTCTGATTGGGCGTTCGCAGCCACTCCAGCACCGCGGCTTCGGTCGCGAACAGGCGGCGGGCGACGAGCTTCAGCTTCTCGCGTCGCAACCGCAGGTTCGGCAGGCCACACATGCTCACGGGGTGATGGTGTACGAAGCCGCGCATGCGAACGCTCCTCTTTCTGGTTGTCGCGCTCTCGGGTTGTCAGGCCTCGGTGTGGACCGGCACGTGGACGGGCTCGGCGACGCTGAACGACGGCCGCATGCCCACCACCGCGTCGGGCACGCTCACCATCAGCCCCGGTGCGGGCACGCCTGCCGCGCTCATGTTCGGCTTCAAGGGCAAGCTCGCCGGCGGCACGAAGGAGTTCTCGTGTCTGCCCGTGCTCTCGACGGCCAACTCGACCGCGACGACCGCGACGATGGCGACGGGCACCTCGTGCAAGATGACGACGACGCCCGATGACGGCTGCACCAACGACGTCGTCATCAACTCGGGTGAGTTCACCCTCGCGGGGAACATGTTGTCGGGCTCGGGCAACGGGCGCCTGACGAGCGCGTGCCCCGGCATGGGCAGCGCCACGTCGGACTTCGGCTTCACGGTGACGGCGCAGGCCGAGAAGTAGACGGCCCGCACGTCGACAGCGGAGCGCCCTGTCAACGCTCATGGCTCCACGGGTTCGGAGTTCTCCTGGGCGTCTTCCTGAATCGACGTGAGCCACGCGAGCACGTCGGTGAGCTCCTGGTCGGAGAGCGGGTCGAGCACGCCCTTCATCGGGTCGTCGGCTTCGGCGCCGCGTTCGCCCTTCTTGAACGCGTCGAACTGCCGCCGCAGGTAGTCGGGGTACTGGCCCACCAGCAGCGGAGCGCGCTTCTCGTCACGCCCCATCGCCGTGGGCCCGTGGCACTTCGCGCACGCCTTCCGGTACGTCGCCTTTCCTCTGCGCACATCACCGTCGACGCGCGGCACGACGAGCACCCGCTCCATCATCAGCAGGCGGTCGAGTGAGCTGTCGGAGTCTTTGAACTCGGGCACCTTCGTCGGCAGCGAGATGGTCGCGAGGTAGGCCGCGACGTCTTTCATGTCGCGCTCCGAGAGCTCACGCGGCTCGGTGTACGGGAACATCGGCAGGTTCTTGCGTTTGCGCTCCTGGAACTGCTTCAGCGAGAAGAGCGTGAACGCGGGAGGCTGGCCGGCGATGCGCGGGTACTCGCCGCCTTTGCCACCTTCGCCGTTGGCGCCGTGACACGCGGCGCACGGGCCGTACACGTCTTTGCCGTCTTGAACGTTTTGAGCAGCCACCACCGTCGGCAGCACCAGCAGCAGGAGCACGCGTCGAGCCATGCCCGCCCCTTACGTCTGGAACCCCGAGTTTGCCTGTTTGACTTTGCAATTCACTCGCAACTAGAGAGCTGAACATGGTCCGTTGGTCACGCACAGTGCTCTCCAGTCTCTTCGTGCTGCTGATGCTCGCGTCGGGGCATCTGCTGATGGTGGCGGTGAACGCGCTCGAGCTTCGGTACGCGAGGCCCGATCTGCAGAGCGGCCTCGACGCGCGGCTCTTCAGTGACGTGGCGCTGCGGGAAGAGCTGTCACTGGCCATCACGCGCAGCCGGTCGGAGTCGAGCCGGGCCGCGTTGACCACCGCCCTGCAGCGCCTCGACGCCGGCGAGAAGCTCGAGTTCAAGACGCTGCCGGTGACCGCCTTCCTCGGCTGGGCGACGGTGGGCCTCACCGCGCTGGGGCTGCTGCTCGCGTGGCTCACGTCGCGGCTCAAGAGTGACGCAGCGCAGACCATCGTCGGTGTGTTCGCGGGCAACCTGCTGTGGACCGGCGGCGTGGAGTACGGGCTCACGTTGGCGGCGCGCGGCCTCGGTATCGGCAAGACCTTCGCGGTGGTCGACGGGCAGGTGATGGCGGTGTTCGGTGAGTACGTGCTGCTCAAACACTCGTGGGGCGCGCTCGGGTTGATCATGGCGTACCTGCTGTTCCTCGAGTCGTCGCGGTGCCCCGCGTTCCTCTTCTTCCGCGAGCGGGCGCCGCTCATGCGCGCTGGCCTCGTGCACGGGCGCATCGACAACTACGGGCCGCGCACGGCGTTTCAGTACGCGACGACGGTGTGGGGCTTCTACCTGCTGCTGCTGTGGGCGTACGACGAGCAGCTCTTCGGCGTGCACGGCCTGTTCACGACGTCGGTGCTCGTGCTCTCCATCGCCGGAGCCATCTTCACGCTGTGGCGGCTGCACCAGCACACCGGCTGGGGCCCGGCGATTCGGTACGCCATCGGCGCGATGGTGGTGGTGTGGACACCGCTCGAGGTGCTCGGCAAGTGGGGCGCGCTGCGAGAGCCGTGGCTGCTGCTCGAGCCGGTGACGGTGGTGCTCTTCTTCGGCGGGCTCGCGCTCGGCACCTGGGCGCTGTGGCGGGCGCAGGGCTCACGGCTGACGTCGGCGAACGCCGAAAGCTGAGCGGATCGTCATGGTGGGGGCGCGGCAACCAAGCGCCGGTGCGACCTCTCTTCCTGTGTGCCGGGCTGGTGCTCGCTGGTTGTCGTCCTCTCGCAGAGTGCCCGTCGCTCCCGGCGGCCCGGCTCGAGTTGGCGCCGCGCCTGCTGAGCGAGACCGGGCTCGACGACCCGGCGACGCGCGCGTACGAGCCCCGCTTTCCGCTGTGGAGCGACGGCGCCAGCAAGCGCCGGTGGATTCGCTTGCCGGCCGGAGCGCGCATCGACACCTCGAACCCCGACGCCTGGCAGTTCCCCGTGGGCACGAAGCTGTGGAAGGAGTTCGCGCTCGACGGCAAACGCCTCGAGACGCGGCTGCTGCTTCGCGCCGAAGACGAGTGGCTCTTCGTCTCGTACGCGTGGAACGAGGCGCAGACCGACGCCGAGCGGCTGCCCGAGGGCGCGACGGCCGTGCTGGGAACGCGTCACTCGATTCCCGCGGCGACGCAGTGCCAGGGCTGTCACCTCGGCACGGCGTCGCGCGTGCTCGGCTTCTCGGGCGTGCAGCTCGAGGGCACCGCGTCGTCACCACAGCGGCTCTTCGACGAAGGCTGGCTCACCACGGCGCCACCGCCGTACCCGGTGCCGGGCGACGCGAAGACGCAAGCGGCGCTCGGCTACCTGCACGCGAACTGCAGCCACTGCCACAACCAGACGAGGCCGCCCGAAGGCGAGCTGCGCTGCTGGAACCCCGAGCGGCGCTTCGACTTTCAGCTGCGAGTCGCGACCCAGCCGCAGACGAATGCGCTCACCACCATCGGCGCACCGGGCAACCCCTCGTGGCGTGACGTGCTCGACATCGTCGGCCGCACGTCGGCGCAGGGAGGCATGCCGCCGCTCGCGAAA
>JAEUJR010000058.1 GCA_016793585.1 Archangium sp. | reverse complement strand
TGACGTCATCTCCGTGCTGCTCCGCGAAGAGGGGTACCACTGCGACACCGCCTCGGGCGCCGAGATGGCCCTCGACATGGCCGAGCGCGAAGACACGCCGCTCGTCATCTCGGACATGAAGATGCCCGGCAAAGACGGGCTCTGGCTGCTCGAGAACTTTCGCGACAAGCACCCCGACACGTCGATCATCATGCTCACGGGGTACGGCGACACCGAGTCGGCCGTCGACTGTCTGCGCCGTGGCGCCGTCGACTACCTGCTCAAGCCACCCAAGCTCACCGATCTCATCCGCTCCATCGAGCGCGCGCTGGCCAAGCGCCGCATCGAACTCGCCCGCAAGAAGTACCAGAAGAAGCTCGAGCGAAAGGTGCGCGACCGCACGACCGAGCTGCGCAAGGCGCTCAAGGACATCAGCGTCACCTACGAGAACACGCTCATGGCGCTGGTCTCGGCCCTCGACGCCCGCGAGCATGAGACGAGCGATCACTCGATTCGCGTCGTCGAATACACGGTGGCCATCGCGAACCAGCTCGGCATCAAGGGCGTCGAGCTCGAAGAGATCGGCCGCGGCGCGCTGCTGCACGACATCGGCAAGATCGGCGTGCCTGACGCGGTGCTGCTCAAGCCCGGCAAGCTCACGAACGACGAGTGGGTCGAGATGCGCAAGCACCCCGACATCGGCTTCAACATGATTCAGCCCATTCCGTTCCTCTCGGTGCCGGCGACGATCGTGCTCTCGCATCAGGAGCGCTGGGACGGTCAGGGCTACCCACGCAAGCTCAAGCACCACGAGATTCACATCGGCGCGCGCATCTTCGCCGTCGCCGACACGCTCGACGCGATGACGAGCGATCGCCCGTACCGCAAGGGCACCACGTTCTCGAACGCCGTCGCCGAGATCACCCGGTGCGGTGGGTCGCAGTTCGACCCTGAGGTGGTGAAGGCCTTCAACTCGATCGGTGAGGTCGGCCTCATTCGCATCAAGGAAGACATGACGGCTCGCCGCAAGGCGCGCGAGGCCTCGCAGATGACGCCCTCGCACGGGCTGCCCGCGGTCGCGCCGTTGCCCGACCCCGACCCGGACAAGAACAAGAACTGACGTGACGGGGCCGCGCGACACGCTGAATCGCCCGCTGAAGAACCTGCGGCTGTCGGTCACCGATCGCTGCAACCTGCGGTGCGCCTACTGCATGCCCGAAGAGGAGTACGCGTGGCTCGCCAGGCCCGACGTGCTCTCGTTCGAGGAGATCGAGTTCCTCGTCGATCGGTTCGGGGCGCTCGGGGTCGAGCAGGTGCGCGTCACCGGGGGAGAGCCGCTGGTTCGCAAGGATCTGCCGCTGCTCCTCGCGCTGCTGGCGAAGAAGCCCTGGCTGAAGGACCTGGCGCTGACGACGAACGGCGTGCTGCTCGGTGAACAGGCGAGGGCGCTGAAAGACGCCGGTCTCCATCGGCTGACGGTCTCGATCGACACCCTGCAGCCGGCCCGGTTTCGGGCGCTCACCCGCCGTGACTCGCATGGCGCCGTCATGGCGGGCCTCGCCGAGGCCGTGCGCGTCGGATTCTCGGGAGGGCTCAAGCTCGACGCGGTGGTGTTGCGCGGCGTGAACGACGACGAGCTGGTGCCGCTGCTCGACTTCGCAGCGGGCCTGAACGCCGAGCTGCGCTTCATCGAGTACATGGACGTGGGCGGCGCGACCCGGTGGCGGCGTGAAGACGTCGTGTCTCGCGCCGAGATGCTCGAGCAGCTCTCGAATGTGTTCGGCGTCATCGAGCCGCTGCCCGGTCGTGGAGCCGCTCCGGCCGAGCGCTTCAGGCTGCCCGATGGGCGCACGTTCGGCGTGATCGCGTCGACCACGCAGCCGTTCTGCCGCGCCTGCGATCGCGCGCGTGTGACCGCTGATGGCACGTTCTTCACCTGTCTGTACGCGTCGGCCGGCCTCGACCTGAAGGCCGCGCTCCGGCGTGGAGATGACGCCCAGACGATCGAAGCCACGCTTCGCAGCAGGTGGTCGGGCCGAACCGATCGCGGCGCAGAGCAACGGCTGGCGCTTCGAGATCGTGGCCCGCTCGCATCGGCAGCAGAGCTCAAGGGCGCGCCCCACCTCGAGATGCACACGCGCGGAGGCTGATCGATGCCGAAGTGGCTCAAGATTCTGCTGCTCGTGACGATGGGGCTGGTGCTGACCTGCGGTCTTGGCGTTGGCGGCGTCGCGTGGTGGTTCAACGCGAACAAAGACCGGCTCCGCGAAGACGGAAAACGGATCATGGTGGAGGCCAAGGCGTTCGGGAACACGACCGATGCCGACGGCTGCGTGAAGGAGTCGCTGCGACGGCTCGAGAGCGCAGATGGTTTCGTGGCGCAGGCAGAGCAGAAGGTGTTTCTGCGCGCGTGTCTCGAGAACACCCTGGCCCGGCCCGACTTCTGCGAAGGGGTACCGAGCATGAACGAGCTGATGAAGGCGGCCACCTGGAGCGTCGCCAACTGCAACGATCGCGGCGCGAAAGATCCGCAGGCGTGCGGGCGGCTGATTCAGGCGGTGATGGAGTTCTGCTCGAAGGAGCACGCGAGCCCGAAGTGACTCCGACGTGACGCATAGCCGTCGGACAAGCAGCACCAGGGTGAGCGGTGTCGAGAACGGTGCGCTCCGAAGCCTCGAGTGACGCCTGGTCCGATGGAACGTGCGGAGTCCGGCTTCACCGCGACCGTGGCTGGGTCGGGAATTCAAGGCGCCGATGGTTAGATAGACTATCTAACCATCTCGAGCTGCGAAGGGGACAGGCATGGGTGCTCTTCCTGCAGTCCACCATGCTTCTCACTCGATGCTTCGGAGCGCACCTGCCTGGCCCCTCGCTCGCTCTGGGCAGCCATCTGCCTGACCCTGCCCTGCAAGTCGGAGCTGGCTCAGAACTTCAAGAACGAGCCGTTGACGGCGTTTCAGCTCTGCTCGAGTTCGGGAAAGCCCCTGTCAGAAGCTGCTCGCCGGAGCGCGCGTGACCGAAAACGTGACGCCATCTTCTCTTGAAGACCGGACTCAGCGTTCCCGTCCGAGATCTCGTCTCCCTGCGCTCATTCACCCCGAGCAGGTTGGACCCCATGGTTGGCCAGAATGTCGCCGGGCGTTGTCTCGCAGCCGTTCAGGAGAACCAAGGACCCGCGCATGACGCGGGTGGTGCTGCGGACGAGAGCGACGAACAGCTCGTCAGACAGGGCAGCACTGCGGAGCCCCACCCTCTCAGAGCGCGGACGCAACCTCGTCGTGCAGGGCCTTCGCCGCGGCCGCGCGATCCTTCGCCTGCGTGATCGGCCGCCCGACGACCAGCAACGTCGCTCCCGCCGCGATCGCGCTCGCCGGGGTCTCGACTCGCGCCTGATCGTTGCTCGCCACGCCCTTCGGCCGAATGCCCGGCGTACACAGCACGAGCGAAGGGCCCACCACGCGCCGCACGTCGCTCACCTCGCGCGCCGAACAGACCAGCCCGCCCGCTCCCGCCTTCGCCGCCAGCGCCGCGAGCCGCTCGACCTGCAACAGCGCGGGGTCTTCGACGCCCACCGACTGCAGCGTCGGATCATCCATCGACGTCAGCACCGTCACCGCCAGAATCACGGGAGGCGCGACTCCAGTCGCAGCAGCCCCCGCCTTCGCGCCCTCCACGGCGCCGCGCACCATGTGCTCGCCACCACCCGCGTGCACCGTCAGGTACGCCACGCCGAGGGAGCCAGCCGCCTTCGCCGCCAGCTCGACCGTGTTCGGAATGTCGTGCAGCTTCAGATCGAGGAAGACGCGCGCGCCTTTCGACGTGAACGCCTTCACCGCGGCCGGGCCGTGCTCGACGAAGAGCGAGAGCCCGACCTTCACGACGCCGACGTGCGCCTTGACCTCGTCGTACAGCGCGATCGCGTCAGCCAGCGGAAGATCCGCAGCCAGCGCGATCGCGTCTCGTGCCGTCGGCATCGGCGAACCCGATTACTTCGCGAGCTCGGAGTCGATGATCTCCTTGAACTTCTCGTATGGCTGCGCGCCAGAGATCGCGATGCCGTTGATGAAGAACGCCGGCGTGCCGTTGACGCCCACCGCACGGCCAGCCGCCATGTCGGCGTCGACCTTCGCCTTCATCTTGCCGCCGTCGAGGCACTCGTTGAACTTCGCCGCGTCGAGGCCGAGCGTCTTCGCGTGGGCCTTCAGATCGTTCACGTCGATCGCGCCCTGGTTGGCGAACAGGGTCTTGTGGAACTCCCAGAACTTGCCCTGCTCCTCGGCGCACGCCGCACCCTCGGCCGCCTTGAAGGCCTTCTCGTGGAAGTCGAGCGGGAAGTGACGGAACACCACCTTCACCTTGTCGGAGTAGTTCTTCATCACCTCGTCGACGCTCGGCTCGGCCTTGCTGCAGAACGGGCACTGGAAGTCCGAGAACTCGACGATCGTGACCTTCGCCTCCGAAGCGCCCTTCGCCGGGCCCTTGGCCTCGACCGTCACGCGGGGCTCCGACAGCAGCACCTGCACCTGCGCCTTGGCGCGGAGGTCGCCGAACAGCTTCATCGCGATCTGCCGCTTCTGCTCCTGCTGCAGGAAGCCGATGATCTGCGGCCGCATCGACTCGAGCGTCGAGCCGGGCGGCATCTGCGCCTTGTTCTCTTCGAACACCTTCGCGATCTCGGCGTCGGGCGGCGGCGGCAGCTTCTCGTCGATGTTCGCCTTGAGGAACTGCTCCTCGGTCTTGCCTTCCTTGCCGGCCGCGTCCTTCACCAGCGACTGCACGATCAGCTGCTCGAGGCCCTGCTTGCGCGTCTCGAACTTCTGCTTGTCGAGCTCCTTGATCTTCGCGCCGACGACGTCGTCGACGTCCTTCAGCTTGATCTCCTTGCCGTTGAGCTTCGCGAGCACCGTGTCAGGGTTCTCGGCAGAGACGAGCTGCACCTGCGCAGCGGGCGGCGTCTTGGCGCCACCACCGTTTTCGTTTTTGCAGCCGACGAGCGCGAAGGCGATCGACACTGCGAAGAAGGCACTGCGCAGAGGGTTGGTCATGGAGCGGGCGCATAGGCCACCCCCTCCCCCTTCGCAACCAGCCTGACTGGCTGCTCGCTCAGTCTTCCTGGTGATCGTGCCCCGCACCACCCCACGGCCCCGGCCACGGCATGCGGGGCGGCTCGATGCGCGGCACGGGCACCTCGAAGAAGCGGCTGTGCGTCAGCGCCCACGGTGGGTCGCAGTTCTCGCAGAGGCCGGCGCCTCCCGGCTGCGGGTCGCTCATGATCACCAGCGCGCCTGGCTTCACCTCGAACGAGACGGGAGAGCCGCCGTCAGGCACCTCGCAGCTCCACAACGGCTGCACCGTGCCCGACTGGAAGCGGGAGAGCGGAAACGCCTCGAGCAGGGCGGTACCGCTGGCCTCCGACAGCCGGAGCGCGACCGCCGCCCCATTCCACGAGGCGCCCCGCAGCCCGCTGCGTGAGGTCGCCATCGCGCCAGAGGCGAAGCGCACCGAACCGCCGTCGGTGCCGGGCTGGCGCAGCTCGACGTCGACCCCCTTCGGGCCCGCCACCACCCACTCGTCGGCGATCAACCCCTCTCCGAAAGGAATGCTGAAGGTGTCGACCACCACGCCGCGCGCCGCGTCGTAGATCGACTGCCCGGCTTCCACGGTGATGAGCCCGCGGCCAACGGCGATCTCGCCTCCGGGCATGTTGGCCACGAAGTGCCGCCACCGCCGCACGCCGGCTGGCGAGTAGCTCATGATCACCGTGCCTGCCGCGTTGGGGTCGGGCAACGCCGGAGACACGTTGGCGCTCGGGGTGAAGGCGAAGAAGAGGTTGCCCTGCGGGTCCGATGCGACGCCGTACGAGTGCGGGTGATTGCAGGCGAGGAAGATCGGGTCGTCGATGAGGCGCGCCACCACCCGCTGCCCCGCGTCGTCGAGCACCACGAACGAGAAGCGCCGGCAGTTCGTCTCGCGCATGGCCTCGATGCGCCGCGACTCGTAGAGCACCCCGAGCCGCGTGGGGCCCAGCACCACGAGTCGCGCGAGAAACGTCTCCCAGTCAGGCAGGGCGAGCGACGGCAGATCGACCAGCACGCGCGAGTACACCCACGCCGGAATGCCGGTGCGCGCGCTCACCGCCGTGACGGCCTGCGCAGGCGCGTCGGCGCAGACCACGAGATCGTTCCACGCGAGGCACCGCCGAGAGGCAGCGGGCAACCGCCGGCCCGTCGGCGCCTGCACCATCGGCGGCGTACCGAAGTAGCTCGAGAGTACCACCCCACCCTCGACGCCCACGAACACGTCAGTCCACTGATCGCCGACACCGCCATCTTCGAGCAGGCCTCCCGCTTCCCACGTCGCGACGAGCGGCCGCGCCGGCGGAACCACGCAGACGTCGCCCTGACACCGCCCTTCGCCACGACAGGGGCTCGCCACCGAGCAGAGGAACCCATCGGGAGGATCGCGCTCGACGCACTGGCCGTTCACGCAGATCTCGACCGACGTGCACGAGGTCGCGCTCAGGTTTCCACAGCGCTGGCCATCGACGACCGGCACGGAGCCACAGCCGCCATCACGCGAGCAGACGCCGGTGAGGCACGGCGACGGGTTCGGGCAGCTGCGCGGCAACGCGACACAGCCACGCACGGTCTCGCAGACGTCGACGGTGCAGGGGTCGTCGTCATCGCATTGCACGGGCTGGCCAACGCACTCGCCGTTGAGACAGCGCCCGTCGAAGAGACACCGATCGCTGAGCCCGCAGGTGACACCATTGGTGCGCGGCTCGAAGACGCACTGACTCGTCTGGCGATCGAAGCGCAGCGTCGAGCACTCGCTGGCCTGCCCACAGTCGGGCGGCTCGCGGAAGGTGACGGCCAGCGGCACCTGGAGCAGCTGCTGGCCTTCGAGCACGAGGCGCAAGACGCCGTCCTTCGCGCCGGCGACGTCAGAGGTGGCACTCACCTCGATCGGGTTGTCTCCCGGCGTCAGCATCAGCGTCGTCGGCGCCGAGAAGCCCCCGCCTTCGATGACCACGTCGACCGTCGCCGAGCCGCGCGAGTCGTTGATGATCGTGAGCGGAGCCGCGACGGTCGTCTGCGTCCACGGGCGGCCGAGATCGAGCTGGGTCGGCTCTGCGCGCAGCTTCAGCTCGATGGGCGTGACGCTGGGCGGGCGGCACGTGCACCCACAGCCGAGGGCGATGACGAGGAGCCACGCGCGACGCACGCCGCGAAAGAGAGCACAGGGCGCCGACGCGCACTACCCGCCGAGCAGTCGCTGACGCAGCTTCACCCCGGCGACGTGCAGGTACGCTTCACGGAGCAGCCGATCGACGACCGCCCAATCGGGTTTCTCGTCGAGCACCACGCCGACCCACCCCGCGCTGCCGACGTACGGAGGCTTGAAGAACCTCGACGGGTCGAGCTCCATCAAATCCTGCTGAACGCCAGGAGGCTGCGGCAGCCACACCGAGAGATGCGCCGCGCCGTGGTGGCGATCGTCGAGCGACGCGAAGCACTTGCCCTTGCCCGCGAACCAGTTCGGCTCACCGTGCGACAGGCGCTCGACGGCCTCGGGGAACGACAGACACTTGGCGCGCAGCTTCTCGACGATCGCTTCGGCCTTCTTGTTTCGGGCACGCTTCATCGCGACCCATCCTGCGGTGAGGTCGCTGCCGCTGCTTGAAGGAATGTCACGCCGCGTGCGGCGCGAGCACTCCGGCGAGGTCGTTCACCTCGAGGCGCGCGTTCGAGAGATCGCGGCCACGGGCACGAACGACTTCGTAGTTCTGCGGGTCGCTGAGCACCTTCGCGACGAGCCGCTGGTTCAGCGCGTGACCCGTCTTGTAGGCCGTCATCGCGCCGATCACCGGCTTGCCGAGCAGCGCCACGTCTCCGAGCGCGTCGAGCAGCTTGTGGCGCACGAACTCGTCGGGGAACCGCAGGCCTTCGGGGTTCAGAATCGAGAAGTCGTCGACCACCACCGCGTTGTCGAGCGAGCCACCGCGGGCCAGGCCCATCTGGCGCAGGCGATCGACGTCACGGAGGAAACCGAACGTGCGCGCGCGCGCGACTTCACGAACGAAGGAGTGATCGCTGAACTCGAGCGTGAACTGCTGATCGGAGATCAGCGGGTGCTTGAAGTCGATGGTGCAGTCGATGCGGAAGCGGCGCGAAGGCGAGAACGTGGCGTG